>DATHRP010000567.1:0-11259 GCA_035465195.1 Afifellaceae bacterium
GCGAAATAATCGCGGTAGACGACGCCGGAGCCGTAGTCGCGGCTATGGCCGGTTCTAAGCGACAGCACCTTCGTATCGGGATGCTGCATTTTCCAGCGGCTCCAGGAGGTGATCGTCACCGGCCGGATCTTCAGTTCGATGCCGGAACCGACCAGCGGCCCGACCACCGGACGGCCGGTGAACTGGTTCCAAAGGCTGTCGGTCTCTCGGTCGAACATCAGCTTGTTGGAGCGGTAGAGGAAACCGGAAGAGCCGAAAACGAAAGGCTTGGCGCGGCCTTTCACCCGGGTCTCGAACAGGATGCCGGCGCCGCAGAGCGTGCAATAGGCGAGCGCGACCGGCACCCCCCCGATCGTCTCGTTGAACATTTCGTGCCAGCCCATGATACGCAGCGGATAGGCGCGGTTGTCGCCGTTGATGGAGACACCGAAGACGAGATCGTCGTCGATCAGGTAGTCGGCGGCTCCGGCGCCGATCAGCAGCGGATCGTCGAGGGATGGAATTCCGTCGACCCGCACACCGCCCCATGCGATCTCTTCCAGCCGGATTTCCATGTTCTCGCGCTTCGATCGGTCGCCGCCGAGGAAGCGGCCGAAGGCGGGATCGATGGACTGAAAGACCTCCAGCTTCAGGGCGCGGAAGCTGTCGTGCGGGACCACCTCCGGATGCGCCTCCTGCCAGAGCATGGCGTCGGACCACGAGGCGATCTCTCTGCCGGTGAGGGCACTCAGCGTTTCGAGCAGCGCCGGGTCGGGGCCGGTGTAGCGCAGAACCAGGATCAGCGACGGCACGATATCGCGGTCGCCGCGTTCGGTCAGCTTCTGCAGTGCGGTCTGGCGGATCGGTGCCGGAGCGTTGAACGTGGCGCGGATTAGCGCGTCGATCTCGGGGTCGGACAGAGGCTCGGCGGCGCGAACGCCGGTTGCCGCGAGCAGCAGGACGGCCGCCAGAATGCGGGCGGCCGCGTGCAGCAGATTCGGTACGGATCTCGGATCGGGCATGGCGCACTCCACGGGTGGACGCCGCAAGCCTAGACGCATACCGCGCCGTGGAAAGGGGCTTCACCGCCTTGTGTTGCGAGTTGAAGGGCGCCCGATCAGCGCGAATAGCGAAGGAGGACGGCGCCGGAGAGCGTGACCACGGTGGAAACCACCTTCGCGAGATCAAGCCGTTCCTTGAGGAAGAAGACGCCGATCAGCAGCGCGAAGATGATGCTGGTTTCGCGGAGCGCCGTGACGAGTGCGATCGGGGCGTGGGTAAAGGCCCAGATGACGAGCGCATAGGCGGTGAAGGACGCAGCGCCGCCGAACACCAGTGCCGGCGCGGCTTCGCCCGGCAGGCGGCGCAGCAGGCCGGGCCTCAGCCAGTGCATCGTAATCGCGAATAGCGACGCGTTGATGATCGTCAGCCAGGCGTAGAAGCCGACGGCGGTTCCGGCCTGGCGGGCGCCGAGGCCGTCGACCAGCGAATAGCCGGCAATGAAGCAGCCGGTGGCGAACGCCATCGCTGCGGCGCGGCCGTTGCGCAGCCCGTCCTTCTGGCGGACCAGGCTGAGGCTCATGATGCCGGTGCCGATCAGCAGCACGGCGAGAAGTTCGCCGGAGGATAGCTCGACGCCGAGGAAGACCACCGAGACGCCGGCGACAAGCATCGGCGCGGTGCCGCGGGCGATCGGGTAGACCTGGGTCAGGTCGCCGATCCGGTAGGACATCATGAGGAAGAGCTGGTAGCCGAAATGCAGCCCGATACCGGCGACGAGATAAGGCCAGCTCTCGGGCGCCGGCGAAGGCACGAAGGGCAGGCAGAGCACGGCGAGCGGCGCATGACCCAGCACGATCGCGGTCATGCCGAGATGCTTGTCGTGGCCGCCCTTGACGACGGCGTTCCAGACCGCGTGCAGCATGGCGGCGGCGATCACGGCGAGGAAGACGGTGGCGGTCATGGGAGGGTCCGGTGGTTGCGGGATTATCGAAGGGCCATCCGGATCACCTGAACAGATAGATCGGGCTCGACCAGGCGCGGTGGCCGTCTTCCTGGGTGATGCGGACGAAGAGGCGGCTGTCGCGGCCTGCAGGAACCGGAACCGTGAGGCGATGGGTGAAGCGCGTTTCGCTGAGCCGGTCGGGCAGGCGGTAGAGTTTCATCGCCCGGTCGAGGCCGCCGGCGTCGAATACTGTGTCTTCCAGGCCGATATCGGCGACCGGGACCGTGGTCGTGACATGTTTCGTCGCGATCGCCAGCGTGCCGGCATCCGCATCGCGCATGGCGAGATCGAGGCCGCCGAAATTGCCGGTCGTCACCGCCTTCCAGGCAAGCCGCGTTTCGCCGCTTTCCCGGATTCCGCGGTCGAGGTTCCAGTTGTTGAGCATGTATGCGGAGAGGATGGCGTTACCGTCGACTGTCAGGTCACCGTCCCAGACCGTGGTGCGCGAGCGACCGCGATATTCGGCGCCCTGGTAGATCAGCCGCAGGCGGGCGCCGAGATCGTCTTCGCCGTAGGGGTGGACGGTTTCGATCAGATCAATGCCATCGAAGATGTCGAGCCGCTCGATCGGTGCCGAACCCACAACGTCGATCTCCAGCTCCGCCTCACCGTCGGCGACACGGACGATATCGCCAATGATGGCGCGGCGGACCGTTTCCGTGCCGCAGGGCCCGAGATCGGGGTTGCGGTGGAACAGCTCGGCATCGCTTGCGAAGTTCGCGGCGACATCGAGCAACAGCCGGTTGCCGGTCGTCGCATAGTGATGCCGCCGTCGCATGCATTCGAAGATCGCGTCGCGGTCGAGACGGGGGCTCAGGAAACAGGTGAGCCCGCCCATCGCGCCGAAGAAGCTGGCGCCGGGATAGCAGGCGCCGGGGCGGCCCTTGTGGCCGTCGGAGTTGGCGACGATGCCGACGCGGTGGCCGTTGCGGAAGGCATCCTCAACGACCCATTCGAAGGTGCCCCAGGCGGAGTGCACCTCGACGGAGGCCTCCAGTTCCTCGTCATGGGCGAAATTGATGTCGGCATAGCGGCCGCCGATATGGGCGAGGACCACGCAGTCCTTGCCCTTCAGCTTCCCGAACAGTTCGTGCGCCGTATGGGCGTCGCTTTCCTCGTCGACCATGTCCGTCGGGTCGGGGATCTGGGCGTGGCTGGAGCGGTGGATGGTCTCACCCTCGCGGCGATAATGTACGTTGCGGTCGCCGCCGACTGCGGTGTTGGCCGACCATTCGTAGCCCGGGATACAGACGAACTCGCCGGGCACGTCGAGTTCGGCGGTGAGGCGATTGAGTTCCTTCCAGAATGCGCCGGTGATCTGGAAATCGTTGCCCTGGTGACCCATCACGTCGAGAAAGGCCTTGTCGCGGCCGAACAGGAAGTAGTCGCGGGCGTCGTTGCTGCCGAGTGTCTCGTTCGACTGGCCGTGGGTGTCACCCCAGAAATGGACGAGACCTGTCTCCGACGCCACGATGCGGAGCGGGTTGCTGCGGGCAAGCAGGTTGCCGTCGCCATCGCGCACGGCGATCGTCAGATCGCCTGCCTCGGCGACCGAAAGGCCGTCGGCGATCGCAGCGAATTCGCCGTCAGCCATTTTCAGCGTGTCCGGCAGTCCGGCAACGGGCCGTCTCGCCTCCAGATGCAGGACCGTTTCCATCCGGTCGGACGGGTTGCCCCACTTGTCGCTTGCGCGGATGCAGAGGCGGAAAGGTTCGCCGGCGCGGCACATCGTCGGCAGTACGGCGTGCCAGTTGACGCCGGACCCGGGCACGATGGCGATCTTCGGGCTTTGCGGCAGTGCGATGTAGTCGTAGGTGGCGATGGCGTCGACGAACACGCGGAATTCGAATTCGCTTTCGCAATAGGTCTGCAGGCGGATGCCCGGCGAGCCCTGGCGGCGGTCGCCGAAGTGGATGGTGATCGTGTCTCCCGGTTTCAGAAAATGTTTCTGGACGCCAATATAGAGCGAGCGGCTCCACGGCCTGATGTTGCGCTTGAATTCCCAGCGGCATTCCAGCGTCGCGCCGTTGGATGCCTCCGCGGTCGTGTATCCCGGCGCGGACGGATCGTCGAACTGGACGGGTCCGAAATCGGTCGCGAAGCGGAAACCGATCTTGAGTGAGCCGGTATCGTCTATGCCGAAACGTCCGGCCGTGTAGGTCAGTGTGAAGCTCTGATACGAACCGGCCTCAAAACGGCCTGAAGGTTCCAGTGTGGCCGACCCCATCAGCTCCGGCCGGTATTCGGAATAGGGCATCCTTGATCCGTTCCCTTCGACAGCCCGCCGCCCGCTTCGACGCGATCGCCGCCGGGCCGCCATTGCGGATCATCACTATCACGGCCGCGCCGTCCGGAGCAGGGCCACGGTACGAACGGGCGGCGATCCACGCCGCCGCGGTCGTAAAACCGACGGTTGAATGCATCGACTTAACCGTGGATCAGGGAGAAATTTAATGAAAAATCAAAACCTCATGGCGCAAATAGGCCCTGATTGCCTCGATTTGAGCGCCTGAGCGCATGGTGTACCATGGGAGTACTCTCCTTGACAGAAGGAACTCGCCAGAACCGTCCGGTGACGGTTCTTGATATGGGTTCCAGCCTCGACATGCAGACCGCCGAAACTCTGGCAGGGCTGCTGCGGGAAGCTTTGGGCCTGTCCCGGCCGGTCGTTATCGACGCCTCTGCCGTCGAGCGCGTTTCGACGAGCGCCATCCAGCTTCTGCTCGCGATGGATCGTGCAATGGCCGGCGCGGGCGAGGAACTGACGCTGGAACATCCGTCAGGCGCTTTCATGGCTGCGTTCGCCGATTGCGGTATCCGGCCGGCCGACATGAACTGGAAACATTTGTCGGAGAGTGCCGATGGTTGATTTCGACCAGTTCAGGCAGACCTTTTTCGAGGAATGCGACGATTGCCTGAGCGCGCTGGAAGCGCAGCTGATGGAATTCCAGGCCGTCAATTCGGACCAGGAAGGAATCGAGGAGGCTTTCCGCGCAATCCATTCCATAAAAGGTGGTGCGGGCGCTTTCGGTTTCGACCGGATCATCGCCTTTACCCATGAGTTCGAGGCCCTGCTCGACCAGGTCCGGGACGGGCGGGTCGCGCTGAGCGAAGATGTGACGGCTGCGGCCCTGCGCGCCTTCGACGTGCTGACCGACCTGATCACCGCCGAGCGCACCGGAAGCGAGCCGGATGCCGGTTTCGAAACAAACGCGATGGCCGAACTGACCGACCTTCTGGTGCACGATGAAAACGCGAAGACCAAGGCCGCGGGGCCGGCGTCCCAGCCCGACAGCCAGCAGGAATCTGGCGTTGCCCGGCCGGCCGCGACGAGCCTCCACCGCTTCCGCATTCTGTTCCGGCCGAGCGACAAGATGCTCCGGCGCGGCAATGAGCCCATCCTGCTGATCCGCGAGCTGCAACGACTTGGCGATCTGAAGATCGATGTCGATCTGTCCGGCCTGCCGACCCTCGAAGAGCTTGAACCGGTCGTTTGCTATCTTGGCTGGTCGCTCGAACTGGTCACCGGCGCCGGCCAGTCCGAGGTCGCGGAAATCTTCGAATTCGTCGAGGGCGACTGCGATCTGCAGATCTACGACGCCGGAGTTTCGGCCGCGCCTTCGCAGGGGCCCGCACCAGAAGGTGAGGCCGAGCCGAATGCGCAAACCGAAAGCAACGTCCCGGAATGTCAGGCCGATGATGCAGCCCGACCGGCGCCCGCCGGGCCTTCGCGCGACGGTGAGGAAAAATCGCGCGCCGCGACGGCCTACACGTCAATCCGCGTCGAACTCGACCGGATCGACCGGATGGTCAACATGGTCGGCGAGATCGTCATCGCCCAGGCGGCGATCCTGCAGCAGGTCGACGATCCGCTTGCCGAGAGCCATCCGCAGCTGGTGGAAAGCCTGCAGCAGTTCCTGCGCCACACGCAGAACCTTCAGGACAGCGTGATGGCGATCCGGGCACAGCCGGTGAAATCGATCTTCGACCGGATGCCGCGCCTGGTCCGCGAATTGGCCCATCAGACCGGCAAGAAGGTGCGCCTGATCTCAAGCGGCGAGGAGACGGAAATCGACAAGACCGTCATCGAGAAGTTGACCGACCCGCTGACGCATATGATCCGCAACGCCGTCGATCACGGCGTGGAGATGCCGGACGTTCGCAAGGCGGCCGGCAAACCGGAAGAGGGAACGCTGCGGCTGAGCGCAAGCCAGCGCGGCAGCCACATCGTGATCGAACTCGCCGACGACGGAAAGGGCCTGAATCGCGACGGCATCCGCCGCAAGGCGATCGAACGCGGCCTGATCGCGCCCGATGCCCAGCTCAGCGAGCAGGAAATCGACAACCTGATCTTCAGGCCGGGGTTCTCGACCGTCGAAACCGTGTCGAACATTTCGGGCCGCGGCGTCGGCATGGATGTCGTCAACGAGAATATCCGCAAACTCGGCGGCCGCGTGCTGATCCGCTCGTCGGAGGGCGAAGGGTCGACGATCACGCTGATCCTGCCGCTGACCCTGGCGGTCATGGACGGAATGGTTGTCCGCATCGGGCCGACCAACTTCATCATTCCGCTGACGTCGATCATCGAAAGCCTGGCCATGCGCCGCCGCGACACGACGTTCCTGCCGCAACTGGGCGAAGTGCTGCGGTTCCGCGACCGCTATCTGAAAATCTACGACCTGCACAAGCTGTTCGGATTCAAGGCGGCCGACGACGATGTTCTCGGGCTGCTCATGGTCATCGAGACCGACGACGGCGAGCTGATCGGCCTCCGGGTCGACGAGATCGTCGGCCAGCAGCAAGTCGTGGTGAAGAACCTGGAGGACAATTTCTCCAACACGCAGTGTATCGCCGGTGGCTCGATCATGGGCGACGGGCAGGTGGCGCTCATTCTCGACGTGTCCGGCCTGAGGGATCTGGAAGCCGCTCGACGCAGCAGCGGCGACGACCCCGACGGCGGCGGCGGACAGGCTGGCGGAGAGGCGGAGGATCAGGCTGCCTGATCCGGGTCCACCAAGCGGCAACCGCCGCCGGATCCGCCGGCGGCGGAGGGGAGATCGATGAAGACGCTGCGTTCGCGCTTCCGGCCCATGCTGACGCACAAGCTGACCGGAGTGATCGTTTTCGCTCTCGTCGCGCTCGGCGTCATGAGCTGGATCGCCGTGACCGGGTCGCAGCGAATCGCCGACGACGGACGCCGGCTCTACAGTGAATCGTTCCGGCAACTGATCGCAGCCCGAATTGATCATATGGACGCGCTGATCGCGCGGCTGGCGGCGGAACGCGAAGCGGCCGCGGCGGCGCGGGACCAGTCGGAGTTCGAAAGGGTCGCCGCGGAACTCGAGGACCTGAAGAGCAGGAGCCGATCACTCCCCGGCGAACATGTCGACCAGTTCGAGACACTGTTTGCGGCGATGGACGAGTATCTTGCCGAGGCGGCGCAGATCCAGGCCATAGCCAGCGATCCGCGGCGGCTGGAGGCCGTCTCGGTCCTGAACTCCGGCAGCGGGAAAAATCTGCGGCGGATCATCGGCGGGATCGCCAACGGGCCCGATCGTGACACGAACAGGCTGCTCACCGAAATGAACGCCAACGTGGCGGCCGTCAGCCTGCATACCGCGCTGGTCGGCGTCGCGTTGATTCTGGCCGTCGGTGTCGGCGGCCTGCTTCACGTTCTGGGTATAGTGCACGCCATCAACGCGATGGCCGGCGTCACGGGCCGGCTTGCCTCCGGCGACATGCACGTGGAGATTCCCGGCGGCAAGCGCCGCGACGAGATCGGCCACATGGCCCGGTCGCTTGAGCAGATACGCGCGGTGGGGATCAGGGCCGCCCAGGCCTTTTCCTCGCTGAACGACGCCTCTTCGCCGATGATGATAGTCAATACTGACGGCCTGGTGACGTTTCCCAACAAGGCGATGATGGCGCTGGAGGACCAGTTCGGCGAAAAGCTTTCCGCCGAACTGTCCGGCTTCGGCGAGGGCGTGCTGACCGGTATCCGTTTCGACAATCTGCACAATGTCGATGCGTTGAAGAGCGCGACGCTCATGGCGACCGACAAGCTGGTGTCGGCCCGTCTCGCAGTCGCGGGACGGACATTCGAGCTGACGGCGAGCCCGGTCTACAACGAACAGCAAGACCGGCTGGGGGCGCTGGTGGAATGGAAGGACCTGACCGAGCAGGTGCGGGTGGAACAGGAGATCGGCGAAATCGTCCACGCGGCGACCCAGGGCGATTTCTCCCAACGCCTTTCGGAAGCCGACAAGACCGGTTTCATGGCCGACCTGGCAAACGGCATGAACGAACTGCTCGACGTCGTCGACCACGGCCTGGCGCAGGTGATCCGGCTGATGTCGGCGCTGGCGGCCGGCGACCTGACGATGCGCATGCGCGGCGAACACAAGGGCGCCTATGCCATGCTGAAGAGCGATGCCGACCGCATGTGCGAGCAGATGGAACAGATGATCGGCCAGATCGCATCGGTATCGGCCGCCATGAAATCGGCAACCGACGAGATTTCCACCGGCATCAGCGATCTTTCTTCCAGAACGGACCACCAGGCGTCATCGCTGGAGGAGACCGCGACGGCGATGAAGCAATTGTCGGGCACCGTCCGCCAGAACGCGGACAATGCCGTTGAGGCAAGCAGGATCGCCACCACCGCCAGCGACGCGGCCGCATCGGGCGGCCAGGTCGCGAGGCAGGCGGTTACGGCCATGGAGGGCATCGAGGCGTCTTCCCGCCGGATCGCGGAGATCATCGGACTGATCCAGGAGATTTCGTTCCAGACCAACCTGCTGGCGCTGAACGCGACGATCGAGGCGGCGCGCGCCGGCGAATCCGGGCGCGGATTCGCGGTGGTCGCCGGCGAGGTCAGGGCGCTGGCCCAGCGTGCGGCCGCGGCATCCAAGGACATCAAGGACCTGATCACGACGTCGACAAACGAGGTCGAAAAGGGTGCAAGGCTGGTCAACGAGGCCGGCAGTTCCCTGGAGGATATCGTTGAAAGCGTGCGCCGCGTCGCCGACCATATCTCGGATATCGCCCAGGCGAGCCGGGACCAGACCGGCGGGATCGACCAGGTCTCCGCGGCAATGGCCGACATGGACGGCATGACCCGCCAGAACGCCTCGCTGGTGGAACATTCGAACGCCTCGATCGCGGCGACGACCCGTCAGGCGGAAGCGCTTATCCAGGCCGTCGGCTTCTTCCGGACGAGCGGCCATGCCGCAAGCCCAACAGCAGCCAGTCCAAAGCCGCAATCCGTAAAGCCGGCTACCGACGGCAACGCTGCCCTAAAACTCGATCTCGACGAGGACGACGACAGCTTCGTCCTGTTCTGATCAGCGTCAATCGCCCCGACCGGATATTGCAGGAATAACAGATTACAAAATACAACTTTAGATTTGTAGTTTTACTTTATGCCCGGATGAATTGTTGGTCACTATCCTGAGTAGTATCAATAACCGAGCACTCTGTTACGCTTAATGCTCCGATAAGTCCGGCTTTATACATTCATTACTAGTTGCTGATATCAAAATCGGCAGATCTTCGGACGAACTGGCGCGATTGTGCGCTGCCAGTATCGCCGCCGCCGGCGAGGAACCAAAATGAACAACACTCCTTTAGGGGTCCGACTGAAGCTCGGCACCAAGCTGATGCTGCTCATCGGTGCCGCGCTGACGTCGCTGGTCATCATCGGCGCCGTCGCGGTGATCGGTCTGAACAGGATCGCCGAGGACAGCCGCAAGCTCAACGAGGAGGGTCTGGCCGAACTGACGTTCATCGGCGATCTCCAGATCAGCATCGAGCGGATGAGCAGCCTCGTCATGACGGCGCCCAAGGAAACCGACAACCGGAAACTGGAGGCCGGAAAAGAGCAGTTCCAGAACATTGCCTCGCAGTTGGAGGGCAGGATCGCGGGCATGCAGGAGGCATCCGCCCAGGCCGATGGCGACCATGCCGAAGAGCTCGGGCAAATACTCGAGGCCCTGCGGGGTTATGTCGAGCACAGCATCCACGTCTATCGGATGTCAGGCGACGGCGATTGGTACGGCGCCGACAAGATGATGACGGAGCAGACGATCCCTGCCAAGCAGCAGCTCGATGCGCTGGCGGCGGGCTATATCAGCGGCGTCAATCGGGATTCGCAGGCTTTCGTCTCGCGGATGAAAGCCGAAATCCGCCGCATGACAAACCTGGCGCTCGCCGCGGCAATCGGGCTGATCATCGCCGTCGGCGGTGGTGGCCTCTACATCGTCACCACCTCCATGCGCGCCATCAACGCGATCGCCAGCGTGACCGGGCGCCTCGCGGTCGGTGACATGGAAGTTCAAATTCCGGGCGGCGAAAGGGCCGACGAAATCGGCGAGATGGCGCGTTCGCTGGAGCACATGCGCACCGTCGGACTGCGAGCGGCCCGCGCCCAGTCTTCGCTCGACGATGCCTCCTCGGCGATGACGATCATCGACCTGGACGGGTCGGTCATCTTTTCCAACAAAGCCATGACGGTGCTGGCGGAAAGGCTGGCTGACGACATTTCCCGCGAACTGCCTGGCTTCGCCGCGCCGTCGCTGACGGGCGAGACATTCGACCGGCTGCACAATATCGATGCGATGACGACCGGAGCGCTGGCGAAATCCGACGCTCAGACCGTGGCACGCATGGTCGCAGCCGGGTACACAATCGAGCTGACTGCCGGCCCGGTTTTCAACGACGAGGGCGCCCGCCTCGGCACGGTCGTCGAGTGGCAGGACATGACCGGCCAGGTGGCGGTAGAGCGCGAGATCGCTTCGATCGTCCATGCCGCCAGCGAGGGCGATTTCTCCCAGCGCCTGGCGGAAGCCGACAAGAACGGCTTCATGGCTGAACTCGCCAAGGGCATCAACGAATTGCTTGACGTGATCGACCACGGTCTCGACCAGGTGGTGAAAATCATGTCGGCGCTGGCCGAGGGCGATCTGACGAAACGCATGCGCGGCGAGCACAAGGGCGCGTTTGCGCGGCTGAAGCAGGACGCTGACCGGATGGGCCAGCAGATGGAGGAAATGGTCGGTCGGATCGCCAATGTAAGCGGCGTCGTCAAGACCGCGACTGACGAGATATCGGCGGGGATTTCCAATCTTTCCATCCGCACGGACCACCAGGCCTCGTCGCTTGAGGAGACAACGGCGTCGATGGAGGAACTGTCCGCGACCGTGCGTCAGAACGCCGACAATGCCCAGGAGGCCAACCAGGTCGCCTCCGCAGCGCGCGAGGCGGCGGTGAGCGGCGGC
>DATHRP010000568.1:0-5872 GCA_035465195.1 Afifellaceae bacterium
CGCGCCGGGCGCCGGATAGACCATCGTGCGCAATTGGGGATCGAAGCCGCCGAAATCATAGATCATGCCGGGCGCCGGGTCGGCGACCAATGTCGGGCCATCCGTCTCGAAATGCGCCGAAACCGTCAGGATCGCCCGCGGTCGGGCGGTTTCGGCCCCGTAGCTTTTCAGGAACGCGTGCGCCGCGGTCGCCCTGATCGCGAGATCGGGCGCGCCGTGGGAGACGAACAGGGGCGCGAAGGTTTCAGCCATCTTTTCCGGTCCGATCCTGTCTGATGCGCATATAGGCGTCCGCCGGCGCCCGGCCATGGCCTTTGACGGACTGTTCAGCCGATCAGCGCAAATCGGTCGACCAGCGCCACGCACCAGACCAGGGCCGCCAGCGCGAGGGCGAGAAACACGCCGGCCGACGCCAGGTCCTTGGTCACCCTGATCGCCTCGTGGCGCTGCGGGGTGACGTGGTTGCAGAGCCGTTCGACGGAAGTGTTCAGGAATTCCGTCGCCAGGACGAGCAGGAGGCTGGCGACCAAAGCCGCCCAGGTCCAGACACTGGTGGCGAGAATAGCGGCCACCGGGATGCCGACGACGAGGAGCGCGACCTCCTGCTTGATCGCCGCCTCGGTGCGGAACCCTTCCTGAAGGCCCCGCAGCGAATTCATCGCCGCCGCGCCGATCCGGGCCAGCCCGCCCGCGCCCGGCACTGCTGACTTCTGCTCCGGATAGCCGGTGGGGATTTCATCGGCGTCCGCGTTCGGACGGTCATTGCGTGCCATTCGTGAATTCCCCCGGATCGCTGGTGGTCGGTCGGTCCCGGCCGATCGCGGCCGCCGGTGCCTTATCTCCCATCTTTCTGCGGCAATCCATCGCCGATCTCGTAATAGGTTCCCTTTTCGGAAATGAAGATGTGACCGGTCAGCCGGATGTCGCCCGGATCGTCGACGGCGCCCATCATGATCGACATGTGCTATCCGGACGCCGGTTCCCAGAACATCAGCGAGCCGCATGTGCGGCAGAAAGCGCGCCGTGCATGCGGTGTCGCCGCGTACCAGGTGAGCCCGTCCGCGCCGTCGATGGCGACATTGCCGGTCGCGGTCGCCGTGGCGGCGAGATAGTGGCCCGACTGGTGGCGGCACGAGCGGCAGTGGCAGGCGATCGCATCGCGAAACAGCCCGGAGGCGCGGAAGCTGACTGCCCCGCAGGCGCAGCGGCCGGTGATCGTTCCTTCGTTCGCCATCGCCCTGTCCTCTCCTTCCGGCCGCCGCGGCTGCCGGTTCAACCTGCATTAACCATAAGAGCCGATCGGGTGAAGATGGAAAACTTTGTTAGGTCCCATGATGTTGATTGAGCGTCCGTTCGACCTGTGGAGGAATCGGCATGGACGCGTCGACCCTTCTTTCGCTTGCAATACTGGCCGCGCTGTCCGCCGGGGCGATCCGCCTGACGGCCTGGATGCGCCAGATCGGCAATGGCGAGGACATGCTGATCGTCCGGCGGTTCATCAGGGCCGAGCCGGAAAACGTCTGGTCGTGCATCATGGAAGACCGTCATGTCCGCGAGGTGCCGGGCATCAGCATCAGGCGGATCAACCATGACGAAGCGGGTGAACGCGTCGAAACCATCCTCCAAGACGAGGAAGGTTGGACCTACCAGACCATCGATCGGGTCACACGGCTCGAACCGGGCCGCCAGCTCGTCCGCCATGTCGAGGTCATCGACGGCCGGGCCGAACCGTTCGGGGCGGACCAGTGGGAGACGATCGCGCTCAATCCGAAGGAAGACGGCACCGAGATCCTGCTGGCAACGCAGGGCCGGTTCGGCCTCGGCAACGTGTTCTGGCTGATCCTGAACCTGCACTTTTCAGCCAGGCGGCTCCGCCAGGCGGCCGAAACCGCCTGACCGTTACCTAACCGATCCTCGCCCGGATCAGGCGCTGGCGGCGACCTTCTGCTCCCGCGACGAGCGCTCCTTCTTCAGAAGCTCGGCCACGAGGAAGGCCAGTTCCATCGCCTGGTCGGCGTTGAGCCGCGGATCGCAGTGGGTGTGATAGCGGTCCGACAGGTCGTCGTCGGAAATCGCCCTGGCCCCGCCGGTGCATTCGGTGACGTTCTTGCCCGTCATCTCGATATGAATGCCGCCGGCATGCGTGCCTTCGGCTTCGTGCACGTCGAAGAAGGCCTCGACTTCCTTGAGGATCAGGTCGAACGGCCGGGTCTTGAAGCCGGTCGCCGCCTTGATCGTGTTGCCGTGCATGGGATCGCACGACCAGACGACATGCCGGCCTTCGCGCTCCACCGCCCGGATCAGCGCCGGCAGATGGCCGCCCACCTTGTTCGCTCCGAAGCGGGCGATCAGCGTCAGCCGGCCGGCCTCGTTTTCCGGATTGAGGATGTCAATCAGCCTGATCAGTTCGTCGGGTTCCAGCGACGGTCCGCACTTCATGCCGATCGGGTTCTTCACGCCGCGGAAGTACTCGACATGGGCATGGTCGGGCTGGCGGGTGCGGTCGCCGATCCAGATCATGTGGCCGGTCGTCGCGTACCAGTCGCCGCTGGTCGAATCCACGCGCGTCAGCGCCTGTTCGTAGCCGAGCAGCAGCGCCTCGTGGCTGGTGAAGAACTCCGTCTGCCGAAGTGCCGGCGTGGTATCGGCATCGATGCCGATGGCGCGCATGAATCCGAGGGTCTCGGTGATCTGGTCGGCGAGCGCCTCGTAGCGGTGGCCCTGCGGGCTGTCGGAGACAAAGCCAAGCATCCAGCGATGGACATGCTCGAGGTTCGCGAACCCGCCTTGGGCGAAGGCGCGCAGCAGGTTCAGCGTCGCGGCCGACTGGCGATAGGCCATCTCCAGGCGCATCGGGTCCGGCAGGCGCGAAGCCTCGTCGAAATCGATGCCGTTGATGATGTCGCCGCGGTAGCTCGGCAGTTCCTTGCCGTTGATCGTCTCGGTCGGCGCGGAGCGCGGCTTGGCGAACTGGCCGGCGATACGGCCGACCTTCACGACGGGCGACTTCGCCGCGTAGGTGAGGATGACGGCCATCTGCAGGAAAGCGCGGAAGAAGTCGCGAATATTGTCGGCGCCGTGCTCGGCGAAGCTTTCGGCGCAATCGCCGCCCTGGAGCAGAAAACCGTTACCGTGAGCCACGTCCGCAAGGTTGGCCTTGAGCTTGCGGGCCTCGCCTGCAAAAACCAGCGGCGGATAGGTGGCAAGCCGGGCCTCGACGTCGGCAAGCGCCTGCGGATCGGGATAATCCGGCACCTGAACGATCGGTTTGCTTCTCCAACTGTCCGGGGCCCATTTTTCACTCATTGCTTCCACTCCAAAGGAGACCGGGGCTTGTACTCCAAGGGAAACCGGGCCACTCCGGCCCGAATTCCCGCCACCGATTTCGGTATGTCCAAGTCTCGCACGGCCGTTCGGTCACGCGCAATCCGTTTGAGGGCTGTCTCTTAACCGCTTTACCTTCGGCTGCCAACCATTTGGCGGGGATTTGCATCAGGCCCGGAAATTTGGCTCTTTCCATATCCTGAAAAATGCGCTCACCTCTCGGGATGGCAGCGAAAGAACCCGATTTCACCATAGGGATCGAGGAAGAATACCTCCTCGTCGACCTTGAAACGCGCAATCTCTGCCCGGATCCGCCGCCGGCGCTGATGGAAGCCTGCGAGGCGGCGTTCGGGGGCCGGGTGACGCCGGAGTTCCTGCGCTGCCAGATCGAGGTCGGCACGCCGGTCTGCCAGACCCTCGCCGAGGCGCGCGGCGAACTGGCCAAGCTGCGCATGGGGATCGCCGAGGAAGCCCGCAAGCACGGACTGGCACCGATCGCCGCCTCGACCCATCCGTTCGCCAACTGGACACAGCAGATCAACACGGACCGCCAGCGCTACAACGAACTAGCGGAAGACCTCCAGGTCGTCGTGCGCCGCCTGCTGATCTGCGGCATGCACGTCCACGTCGGCATCGAGGACGAGGATCTCCGCATCGACCTGCACAACCAGCTCGTCTACTTCCTGCCCCACCTGTTGGCGCTGTCGACATCCTCGCCGTTCTGGCAGGGCCAGCGCTCCGGGCTGTGCTCGTACCGTCTGGCGGTCTTCAACGAGCTGCCGAGAACCGGCATTCCGGAAACCTTCACCAGCGCCTCCGAGTACCGCCGGCTTGTCGACGTGCTCGTCCAGGCCGAGGTGATCGAGGACGCGACGAAGATCTGGTGGGACCTCAGGCCGTCGGCCAAGTTTCCCACGCTGGAAATGCGCGTGACCGACGTCTGCACCCGCCTTGACGACGCGCTGACGATCGCCGCCCTGTTCCGCTGCCTGACGCGGATGCTGTGGCGGCTCCGGCGAAACAACCAGCGCTGGCGGCAATATCCGATGTCGCTGATCGCGGAAAACCGCTGGCTTGCGCAGCGCCACGGCGCCCGCGGGTCGCTGGTCGATTTCGGCCGGGGCAGCATGGTGCCCTACCGCGACCTGGTGGAGGAACTGATCGACCTTGTGGCGGAAGACGCGGAAGCGCTGGGCTGCATCGCGGAAATCGAGCATGCCCGCCAGATCGCATCGGACGGCACCAGCGCGGACCGCCAGTTGAAGATCTACCGCGAAGCCATCGACAGCGGACAGGACGAGGAGGACGCGCTGAAGGCGATCGTCGACCATCTCGTTTCCGAAACGCTGGCAAGCTGCGATTGACGCGCCCGTGTCCCGGCCGGTGGAGGCCGTGATGGAGACCAAACGAATGATTTCCAGATGAATTCCATGATCATCGTCGCGACCGTCTTCGCCACTACCTGATCTACCTGGGCGTCCGGCTGGTGCTGACACGGCCGCGATCGATCGATATCGGGGGACCCGAAGGCAGACCGGGCGGAAATCCGCTCATCTTCGGTTTCCTGGTGACGCTGACCAATCCGAAGGCGATCGTGCTGTTCGCCAGCGTTTTTGCCACAGCCGTCACCGAAAGCACGCCATTCTGGCTGATGGCGCTGATGATCGGGCTGGTCTTCGCCAGTTCGCTCACCTGGTATTCCCTTGTGAGCCTGTTCATGTCGTCCGAGCCGGTGATCAACCGCTTCCAACATGCGCAACACTGGATAGAGCGCTCGGCCGGCGCCTGTTTCGTGGCGATCGGCGGCCGCATCCTGGTGAGCAGCCGCAACCCGATGACGCCGTAAAGGCGGATCAGCGCTCGAAGATCGTCGCGCCGGCGACCGCCAGCAGGTCGTCGACCAGCTCGGTCTCCTCAGGCGTCAGCCTTGTCGCCCGCGGATAGATCGGGCGGCTCCGGTCGTTCAGCACCGGCACGTGCCAGTCGGCCGTCGTCTCGATGAAATGGCGCGGGCCGTCGTCGCCGAACGTCGCCAGGAAGCCGGACAGGACCGTATCGAGATACGACAAGAGCACCGGATGGTCGAAATCACCCGGACGGGCATGTTCGGCATGGCCGACATGGATGAACGGATCAGGCCATCCGGCCGGGCGCTCGTCTAGCCATTCGACAGACTCCGGCGGCAGCCCGACCTGGCCATATTGCGCCTCGCGCTGCTGAAGGGCCTCGACGCCGCTGACCGGCTGGGCGACCACCGTGCCGAAGATCGTGCAGTCCGGATCCGGAACGACGGTCAGCGTGCAGCGCCGGCCGCTTGCCGTCAGCGAGGCATGCCGCCAGGCGCGCCGCCACCCGGTTACCCTGACCCGCAGGCACTCGACGTCGGCAGGCAGGGTCCGGCGATTGACCAGCGAGCCGTATCCGAAGCAGGTGAAGATCTCGCTCATGCGGCACGCCCCCAAATCCAGCCGGGGCAGTCAGCCCCCGACCGTTTCGCCGCCGCGAACACGCTCGCTCGGCGCGGCAAACGTGACGAGTTCCTCCGACG
>DATHRP010000569.1:0-12383 GCA_035465195.1 Afifellaceae bacterium
ACCGAAGATACGCTGAGATGGCGCCCGCTGCGGCGGCGGCTTATGGCGTCAGGCACGCTGCCTGTCGTCGACAGATCGATGGCCCCGTGGAAGCAGTTCGGCAATCTGGCGCTGGTCTGTGCCGCGCTGTTCGGGCTGACAGTGATCTTCCTCAACCTCCACGACGTCACGATCGTCACCGGTGTCATGCTGGCCGCGCCGATCGTGGTGATCGTCTGGATCGCCTTCCAGCAGGCGTCCGACCGGGCAGCGGGCGCGGGACTGGCCGAAAGGTTGAAGGCTTCTGTTTTCGTAAGCATGCCCGGCTTCGTCCGCGAAGTCGTCTTCATCGGCTGTGCCGGGTTCATCGGCACGCTGGCGGCAGCCCTCGTGCCGGCCGACCGACTGGCAGCCGCGCTCGATCTTGCAAACGTGCCCGGCTGGCAGTTCATGCTTTCCCTGTCGCTGACCGTGCTGTTCGCCGGCCAGGTCGGACTCAGCCCGGTCACTATGGGCGTCTTCCTGGCCAGCGTCTATGCGCAACTGCCCGTGAGCCCGGTCGAACCGACACTGGCCGCGCTTTCGATCGCGGCCGGAACGGCCATCGCCTCGACCGGCGCGCCGTTCGCATCCGCCGTCGCCATGCTGGCGCGCGTCTCCGGCCACGACTCCTTCACGCTGACATGGCGCTGGAACGGCGTCTTCACGCTGCTGGCGGTCAGCCTGCTGGCCGCCATCTACATGATCCTGACAGGTATCTAACCGGCCGGCTCGACTGTCATGCGGGCGCCGAGCAGGTCGATCAGCGCGAGCGGGTTCTGCATCCCGGTCGCGATGATTTCCGGGATCATGACGGCACCGGCGGGAAGAAGGCTGAGAGTCGTCTTCTTGCCGCCGTCCAGGGTGGCCTGGGCGGCGGCGATCACCTGGTCGCGAAAATCGCCCGGCGGCATGGCGGACATGAAGAAGGGCAGCGCGTTCTTCAACTGGTCGCGATAGACCTCAGCTTCGGAACCCTGCTGGGCTGCCGCCACGGCCAGGGCACGTTCGACGATCGAACGATCGGTGAAGGCGATGGTGAACGCCTTGAAGCTGATGCCGTCGAACAGGGCGACGATTTTCGTAAAATCGTCCTCGCCCGAAGCGCTCATGGCGAAGGCCTGCTCGAAAATGCGCTCGATCGAGGTTTCCGTGAATCCGCTGAAGCGATAGCCGAGCGACAGGTCGCCGGCCTCTTCGACCTGCATGTTGAGCAGGTAGTCGATATCCGAGCTCGTCTCGTCCCAGCTCGAGACGAAATCGAGATCTACGGCCAGGCGGTCGTAATTCATGATCGCCAGGGGATTGGGGCCCGTACCTTCGTCGAAATATTCAACCGGGAACACGAGACCCTTCACCGCGCCGTTGCCGCCGACCATGAAGCCGAGCGCCCGGCTCGTGACCTCGACGCGAATCTCGTCGATCTTGAATGGCGGTTTACCGGGAGCATTGCCGGACAGGTTCTCCATCAGGAAGAGATCTGCGGTCGGGTAGATATCCATCATCTTCCGCGCCGTGGCGGCATCGACTTCCGGCTTCTTTCCGGGCGACTTTTCGGCCTGCTGGGCGAATTCCATCAAAGCGACAAGGGAATCCCATTTCGGAAATCCGATACCGTCGAAGCGCAAGGTCTCGAGCTCGAATTCGACGCCCTCTCCTGCCCCCGAGAACCCCGCCATCATGAAACTTTCGATGCCGGCCCCGGAATAACCGGAAAGGCTGATCTCGCGCAGGGCGATGCGGGTCGGCTCGGACGAAACGACGGGGCGCCCTTCAATGTCGTCGACGCGAATCTCCGCAACACGGAAGGCATCGAAGAACGCCGGGAAGAATTCGGCGAACATTTCGAGGATTGCCTGCTCGTCGGGTTCCTTGCCTGACAGACCGATGGCGATCAAACGGTCCAGCCCCGCAAGGAATGGCGTTTCGGGCTGGCGCATATCGAACCCCGACATGCTGATATTGCCCATGGTGACGGTCGCGTCAGCCGTGTCGAGGCCGAGCCTGCGATAGTCTGCGTGCTTTACAACCGGCTTCCAGACGAGATCACCGCGCCCGCCGGCATAGCGCCCCGGATCCATCACATGGACCATTTGGCCGATGTCCAGGTGGTCGACCGACATACCTTCGGCATGCATGTTATAATCGCCCGTCGGCAGGCCGGACGTCGCCATCGCAACCGCTCCGACCTCGTAACCGCCGATGATCCCGTCGGACCAGCCGGTGATCCGGGCATCCCTGTAGGACGTACGGGTGACCTGCTTCTCGTCCTGGCCGGCGAGCGTTATCGTCTGCTCGACCGTCAAGCTCGGCACTGTCAGCGTGTCGATTTCGACTTCGGCCAGGTAGGCATAGGCGCTGATAAAACCGGAGAGCAGGCCGGACATGCCGGAACTGGAAGGAATGCTCGCCGGAAGGAAAAGCGCAGAGGCGTCGGCATCGCCGATCGTCACCGTGTTGACCATCCGGGCATCGGGCGCGCCCTGAGACGCGGCAGCCACTATGGCGGAAAAATCGAAATCCACGGTCATGCCGGTGGCCGAAACACGGTCCGCAAAGTAGCCACCGTCCCGTTCCGACAGACCGGCCAGGCCCATATTGCCTATCGTCAGGCGGAAATCGACGTCGGTATTGGCGATCGCCAGTCCCTCGACGATGACGCGGTCGCCTTCGGAGCGCACAATGTCGGCCGAAGCCGTCCAGCCGGCCGCCGCTGAAATGTCATTGAGCGCGGACCGCACCAGGTCCTCGCCGGCCGCATCGGCCAGCGCAGGCTGGCCCGAAAGGCCGATGGTTGCGAACAGGACGACTTGAAGGGAACGTCGGATCATTGGGGATTTCCTCAATTCGGGGATGCGGAACTTCGGCGCCTCACCAGAGTCCGTCGCACTCGACACGCAAATGGTTCAGATAAAGCTAACATGAACCCCTGACCGACTGAACGCCGCCGGCACAATTCGATGATCCTGTGCCGGCCCCGCGATATTGCCGCATATCCGATGGACCGCTAAGACCGGACAGGCCCGGACGGACACAAAGCCGACAAAGGAACGATTGCCCCGATGCGCATTGCCATCCTCGACGACTACCAGAACGTCTCGCAGCAGTTTGCCGACTGGAGTGGGCTTGCCGCCGATCACGAGATCACCGTTTTCACCGCTCCACTTTCGGACCGGACATCGCAGTTGCTGCCGTTCGACATCATCTGCGCCATGCGCGAGCGGACTTTGCTTGACCGGGCGCTGATCGAGGCTTTGCCGAACCTGAAACTGATCGTCACGACCGGCATGCGCAACGCATCGATCGACGGCAAGGCCTGCGCCGAGCGCGGTATCGTCGTCAGCGGCACCGAAGGACACGGCCAGGCCGCGGCGGAGCTCACCTTCGCGCTGGTCATGGCGCTCGCGCGCGTGCTGCCGCAGGAGATCGCCAGCATGCGGGCCGGGCACTGGCAGCAATCGGTCGGCCGGGCTCTTTATGAATCGACGCTGGGTATCGTCGGGCTCGGCCGGATCGGCGCGCAGATGGCCGGCTTCGCAAAGGCGTTCGGCATGAACGTGCTGGCGTGGAGCCAGAACCTCACCCAGGAGCGCTGCGAGGAGGTCGGTGTCGCCTATGCGTCTCGTTCGGATCTCCTGGAACTGTCGGATTTCGTGACGATCCACCTGAAACTCTCTGACCGCACGGTTGGTTTTTTCGGCGCCGACGATTTCGCCGCCATGAAGCCTGACGCCTACCTGATCAACACGTCGCGCGGGCCGATTGTCGACCAGGACGCACTGATCGATGCGGTGACGACCGGCCAGATCGCCGGCGCCGCGCTCGATGTCTTCGACGAGGAACCGCTGCCGGCGGACCACCCGCTGCTCGCCGCGCCGAACCTGCTTCTGACGCCGCATATCGGATACGTGACCCGCGAGAGCTACGAGGTCTTCTATCGCCAGACGGTAGAAGCGGTCGAAGCGTTCCTCGCCGGCAAGCCGGTGCGGGTGATCAACTGATCCGGACCCCGGACGAGAGCGAAATGAACGACAGTGTGCGCGACCGCGCCATCGGCGCCCTGGTCGGACTTGCCGTGGGCGACGCTGTCGGGACGACGCTGGAGTTCTCGCCCCGCGACAGCTACGAGCCGCTTCGGGACATGATCGGTGGCGGCCCCTTCCGGCTTGCGGCCGGACAATGGACCGACGACACGTCGATGGCGCTCTGCCTGGCCGATTCGCTGCTTGAGCAAGACGGACTGGACCCGCATGACCTGATGACCCGGTTTACCGGATGGTGGCGTGACGGCACCAACTCCTGCACCGGGACATGTTTCGATATCGGCAACACCGTGCGCGCCGCGCTGGAGAGCTATAAACGGACAGGCGAGCCCTATTCGGGCAGCGACGATCCCTATTCGGCCGGCAACGGTTCGCTGATGCGGCTTGCCCCGGTCGCAATCCGCTGGTGTATGTCGGCCGGGCTTGCTGAAACGGCAGCGCGAGACCAGAGCCGGACGACCCACGGCGCTCCTGCATGCCTTGAGGCCTGTGCCTTCATGACAAGACTGATGATCGAGGCGATCGGCGGCGCGACCAAGGCGGAAATTCTGGAGCCGCGTCGATGGCCGCAAAACCCCGACATCGACCGGATAGCGGGCGGAACCTACGGCGCCAGGAACCGTGACGACGTGCGCGGAAGCGGCTATGTTGTCGACTGCCTGGAAGCCGCGCTTTGGGCGGTCCACAACGCCGGAGGCTTCCGCGAGGCGATTCTGCTCGCAGCCAATCTCGGTGACGATGCCGATACGACCGCCGCGGTTGCCGGTCAGCTCGCCGGGGCAATCTGGGGCAATACCATGATCCCTTCCGATTGGCGGAAAAAGCTAGCCTGGTGCCGGCAGATCGAGGCGACGGCCGATCGACTTTATCTGGCGGGAGCAAGTGAGCGGACGGCGAAAATATAGACGCCGTTTTCTGCCTTGCCCGATCCCGCAACTATTCCGCGCCAATATCCACGAAGTCCAGGTTCTCCGGCCGGTAGTCCGGCAATGCCCGCATGCGCTCCGGCACCGAGGGATGCAGGCCTTCCATGTCATGCGGGATAAAGCGTGGCTCGGCGAGCGGCAGGTAGAAGCCCAGAAACTCGGCGCGCTTCGGCCATTCCTTCCATTTTACGCTCTTCGGCAGGTATTCCAGTATCCGCCAGGCCCAGTTCATCGAATCGTTGATCTCAGCCATCGGGTCGGGCGGCACGTATTCGTGCCGGGCGCCCTTGCGCTTGTGGCCCTTCACCAGGTGATTGACCATCGCAGTGTTGACCTGGAGACCCGCCGCCTTCGCTTCCTCGATCATCCACAGGAGCGCGATCTTTGATAGGCCGCTCTTCGGCTCCGGCCAGCCACCGCCGACATCGCCGTGGCAGCCGACGAACCAGAGCTGCACGCTGTCGTGCGGCTTGTCCTCGGAGGAGAACGGATCGGTCTTGAACTCCTCCGGCGGAATCCAGGCATTGAGTCGGAACATGCGGCGGCGCTCGTCGACCGCCATGGCGTGACGGAAAACCGCGACGCCGGGATTTGTGCGGGTATAGGGCAGCATCTGCAGCGACGGGATGTAGAACCGGTCCGGCCGCGGCACGATCATTGAGCTCACGGTATCCCAGGCACCCACGAAGTGGACGGGAACGCGCCTGGCGCGGGAGACCTGGTGAAACCGCCAGCCGATCCTGAGATCGTCCCTCTCGCTCGCCTGCTTGTAGGCAACCAGGGCATAATCCGCCAGGTTGGCCTGGTCCCGTCTCAAGAGCCCGATCAGATATATGAAACCGGCCAGCGCCCGCACTGTATAGGCGCCGCGGCTGAAGCCGAACAGGTAGATCCGGTCGCCGTCCTGGTAATTGTCGATCAGGAACCGGTAGGCTTGGAGGATATTGTCGTCGAGGCCCCATCCGGTCGCCAGGCCGAAGACCATCTTGGCGTTGAGCTTGAACCGGCTCCACGCGTCGCTGCGGCTCAGCGTGCCGATGCCCGGGTCGTAATAGGTGAGCTGTGTCTCGTCCTGCTTCAGGCAGCGGAAAAGCTTGAGAACATTGGAGATGTTCTCGTTGATCTCGTTTCCGGTGCCGTCGCAACAGATGACGATGTTCCGGGGCATGTCCTGACCCCCTACCGCACATGACACCCGACCGGCTGAGCGGTCGGCCGTCGCCTCAATCGCAGATAGAATGACCGCAAGCGCGGCATCCGGCAAGCGCCACGTTCGGGGATCGGTGCGAATGCGCCGGCGGCCAATTCCGAATTGGCAATGGGCGATGCCGATTGCACGGCAACTAAAATATCAGTGGACTTGTGGAGCACATGATTCAATGCTTGGAGCAGCGGACTGGGGCGATCCGGGAAAAATGAGAGATCGCAGCGTCCGCCCATCATCATGGAGGATACCCCGATGACAAAGCTGAAATCGTTGGCGCTTGGCTGTGCCTTTGCCGCCTTCCTGTCGGCACCGGCCCATGCTGTAACACTGGTTGGCGCCGTGCAGTTCGACGAGAACCACGCCTTTACCAAGGCGCTTCGCAAGTTCGAGGAGGAGGCCGCGGCCTGTTCCGGCGGATCGCTGGAGTTCGACCTGCACCTCAATTCCGAACTGGGTCTGGAAAAGGACTATTTCGAGAATATGAGCCAGGGCATCGCGGTGGACTACGCCATCGTCAGCCCGTCGCACATGTCAACCTTCTCGCAGAAGGCGCCGCTGATGGACATGCCGTTCCTGTTCCGCGACCTCGATCACTGGAACGCGGTTATGGAGCAGGACGCGCTGGCGCCGCTCGCCCAGGACGTGCTTGAAAAGGCCAATGTCCGGCTGATCGGCTATGCCGGCGGCGGCACCCGCCAGCTCATCGTCAACCGTCCCGTCACCAACATGGACGAGTTGAAGGACCTGCCGATGCGGGTCATGGGCGCTCCGATCCAGACACGGATCTTCGAGGCGATCCACGCCGCACCGTCGGTCATCGCCTATTCGGAAGTCTACAACGCGATCCAGACCGGCGTGATCGACGCCGCGGAGAACGAGGCTGCCGGCATCGAGCAGATGAAGTTCTACGAAGTCGGCCCGCATATCTCGCTGACGGCGCATGCCATCACCGTGCGGCCGATCGGTTTCGCGAACGCGACCTTCGAGCGGCTCAGCGAAAAGGAACAGGAATGCGTCCTGAAGGCCGGCAAGATCGCCGGCAAGCTCGGCCGCGATATCGAGAGCTCGCAGGATAGCGCCAAGCTGAAGGCAATGGAGGAAGCGGGGCTGCTGACGACCCACGCGTTTGCCGACCGCGACAAGCTGCTCGAGCTCGCCGCGCCGGTCAAGAAGGCCTATGCCGAAGAACTCGGCGCGGCCGATGTTCTGATGGCCATCGAAGCCGTCAAGTAACCATCCCGATCATCCGGCGGAATGCCACGCGCATTCCGCCGGCCTTTCCCGAAATTCCCGATCAAGGGTGTCATGCGCGCACTGCTGGACGGATATTACCGCCTTCTGAAACTGCTGCTGACCGCGCTGATGGCGATCCTGATCGTTCCGGTCGCCATGCAGATCCTCAGCCGTTACACCGGCATCATTCCACGGTTCATCTGGACTGAGGAGATTGCGCGGTTCTGCTTCATCTGGGTGATCCTGATCGGTTCGATCATCGCGGTGCGCGACGGCACCCATTTCGACGTCGACGTCCTGCCTCACAGTCCCAGCCCGCTCGTCGAGCTGGTCATGAAAATGATCGTCTACGGGGTGATGCTCGCGGTCGCCGCGACGTTCATCGTTTGGGGCTACGATTTCGCCATTCTGGGCTCCCGCCAGAGATCCGAGATCGCCAGCCTGCCGATGATCAGCATCTACATCGCCTGGCCGATCGCCGGCGCGAGCTGGATCATTTTCCTCGTCGAAAAGATCCGCGACGAGATTACCGGATTCCGTAAGGGGCGCGACCATGGGACCGGGTGAAGTCGCAGCCATACTGTTCGGCCTGTTCGGCCTGTTGATCATCCTGCGAGTACCGGTGGCGTTCGCGCTCGGTCTGGCGGTCGTACCGGTCTTCTTCATCGAGGAACGGCTGACGCCGGTCCTCCTGATGCGGGAGATGTTCAAGAGCTACAACGCCTTCGTGCTGCTCGCCGTTCCGTTCTTCCTGCTGGCGGCGAACCTGATGAACTCGGCCGGGATCACCGACCAGCTGATTCGCCTGGCGCGCGCCATGGTCGGTCACCTGCCCGGCGGGCTCGGTCATGTGAATGTCGTGGTGTCCATGCTGTTTGCCGGCATTTCCGGAAGCTCGACCGCGGATGCGGCGGGCATCGGCTCGCTGCTCATCCCGCAGATGAAGAAACAGGGCTACGACACGTCTTTCGCGGTGGCGATCACCGCCTGCTCGAGCGTGATGGGCGTCATCATCCCGCCCTCCATCCTGATGGTGGTATGGGGCGGGCTGATGTCGGTCTCCATCGGCGGGCTGTTCCTGGCCGGTGTCGTGCCCGGCATGCTGATCGCCGGCTCGCAGATGCTCACCGTCTACATCTACGCCAAGCGGCGCGGCTACCCGATCTACGACCGCTCCACGTTCATCGAGCTGATCAAGGCCGCGGGCAGCGCATCGCTTGCCCTGATGACGCCACTGATCATCGTCGGTGGGATCGTCGGCGGCCTGTTCACCCCAACCGAAGCCTCGGTGGTCGCGGTGGTCTATTCGATGATCCTGGGCACCATGGTGTACCGCTCGATCGCGCCGAAGGAACTGCCGCGCGTACTCTACGACAGCGGACGGTTCGCCGCGATCTCGCTGTTCTGCATCGGAACCGCATCGGCATTCGGATGGGTGCTCGCCTATTTCAAGATCCCGCTGGCGCTGGTCGCGCAGATCGAGGCGATGGGGCTGGGACTAGTCGCGACCGGGATCATGTGCGCGGTCGCTTTCCTGATCATCGGCATGTTCATCGACGCGATACCGGCAATCATCATCATGGGCACGGTTCTATATCCGGTGACCCAGCATGTCGGCATGCACCCGATCCACTTCGCGATCATCGGCGTCATCAGCCTGGGCTTCGGTCTCGTCACGCCGCCCTACGGGCTGTGCCTGCTGATCGCGGCGGCGATCGGCAAGGTGCGGCTGGTCGATGCGCTACGCGATACGGCGATCATCCTGTTGCCGATGCTCGGCGTGTTGCTGTTCGTGATCCTGGCGCCCGACGTCATCCTGGCGCTGCCACGCCTTTTGATGCCGAAGTTCATCAACTGACGACCAGAACTGGGAATCAGGGCGTCTTCGCGGTGAACGGCCGCTTCGTCATGAAGTCGAAATCGACGCCCTCGCCCGCCTGGGTGACGTGATCCATGTAGAGCTTGCGGTAGCCGCGCTCGGCCTTGACCGTTTCCGGCGGGCGCCAGCCTGCGCGACGGCGTTCCAGCTCTTCGGCGGGGACGTCCATCTCCAGAATCCGGTTTGGCACGTCGAGGCGGACGGTGTCGCCGGTCTCCACCAGCGCCAGTGGTCCGCCGACGGCGGCCTCGGGACTTGCGTGCAAAACGATGGTGCCGGATGCCGTGCCGCTCATCCGGCAATCGGAGATCCGCACCATGTCGCGCACGCCTTCTGCCGCGAGCTTCTTCGGGATCGGGATGTAGCCGGCCTCCGGCATGCCCGGCGCGCCCTTCGGCCCGGCATTGCGCAGGATCAGCACATCGTCCTTCGTCACGTCCAGAGCCGGATCGTCGATCCGGTTCGCCATGTCCTCCAGCGAATCGAAGACCACGGCGCGGCCTTCATGGGTGAGCAGGTCCGGACTGCAGGCCGATTGCTTGATGACCGCTCCGTCGCCGGCCAGATTGCCCTTGAGGAAAGCGATGCCGCCGCCGGAATGGACAGGATCGGCGAGCGGGCGGACGACAGTCTGCGGGAACGCCGGCGGCAGCGCTTCGATCTCCTCGCCGAGCGTCCGCCCGGTCACGGTCATGCACTCGAGGTGCAGCAGCGGCTTCAATTCGCGAAGGATCGCGGCCATGCCGCCGGCCCTGTGAAGATCGTCCATGTAGAACTGGCCGGTCGGCTTGAGGTCGACCAGCACCGGCGTCTCCGCGCCGAGCGCGTCGAAGCTCTCCATGTCGATTTCGATGCCGAGCCGGCCGGCGATCGCCGCGCAATGGACGATGCCGTTGGTCGATCCGCCGATGGCAAGCAGTACCCGGAGGGAATTTTCGAAGGCCTTCGGCGTCATGATTGCGGACGGCATAAGACCTTCTGCAGCGAGCGCCATCGCCCGCGCGCCGGCGGCCTCGGCGTGGCGCTGTCGGTCGGCGGCAACGGCAGGTATCGTCGCGCCGCCGGGCAGCATCATGCCGAGCGCCTCGGTCATGCAGGCCATGGTGGAAGCCGTGCCCATGACACCGCAGGTGCCGGCCGTCGGCACCAGCCGGCCCTCGATCTCGCCGATCTCGTCGGCCGAAATCCGCCCGCCGCGATATTCGCCCCAGAAGCGACGGCAGTCGGTGCAGGCGCCAACGCGCTCCTCGCGGTGGGTGCCCGAAAGCATCGGGCCGGTGACCAATTGCACGGCCGGAATGTCGGCGCTGGCGGCGGCCATCAGTTGCGCCGGAACCGTCTTGTCGCAGCCGCCGATCAGTACGCAAGCGTCCATCGGCAGCGCCCGCATCATCTCCTCGGTGTCCATCGACATCAGGTTGCGGAGGTACATGCTGGTCGGGAAGGCGAAGGATTCGTGCAGCGAGATCGTCGGAAATTCCATCGGCAGTCCGCCGGCCAGCATGACGCCGCGCTTCACCGCCTCGACAAGCTGCGGCACGTTGGCGTGGCAGGCATTGTAGGCTGAGAAGGTGTTGGCGATGCCGATTACGGGGCGCGACAGCGCATCGTCGGAATAGCCCATCGCCTTGATGAAGGCCTTGCGCAGGTAGAGCGCGAAGTCCTCGTCGCCGTACCGCGTCAGGCCGCGGCGCATTCCGGTCTGGTCAGTCATGTGCAAGCTATCCGGTCAGTGGGCGATCTCGAAGCAATCCCGAGACCGCAGTGAATCGTTGATACAAGAAGTCGGAGACCAATCATCACACCAGCAGTCGCTGCAGCCAACCGAAATTGTCCGAGACCCGATAATCGTGAGGCCGCGAACGAATGGCTTGCTCCCGCGGCAAGCAAGGAAGGCGGATGGCATCCGCAATGCTTGCGGATACCGCCTCACGATCGGTTGCATCAGAATACGGTCGTCGACATCGACCACCGAACCCCATTGCGGCGTACCCGGATAGCGCGACCGCGCGGCACAATCCGATCGATTCGGCGCTTCGTCACATGATCCATCGATCGATTACCTGGAATCGATAACCACGAATGAAAAGTCGCGGGAAGTGTCTGGATGGTAAAGTTGTTCCCGGATGGGCCCGAGTGTTGAAGGTCTGCGCAAGCATGATCGACAAGCAACATATGCGCCGATTACTTACTCTATCTAAAGTTATAATTATTTTGGAATTGCGTTTTTGAATTGAATTTCTGCTTTTCGCATATTTATGCTACTGATAGCCGGTCCTGTCGGAGACACCGATATGGCGGGCACAGGTGAGCAGGATTGGCGTAACCGGTTTATTCCGGGACCGCTTTTGACATGGTCGGTCTTCCCGGACGGACCGCCGAAGATCCCGAGCGCAGAGACGTTCAGCGGCGCAATGCTGCTGGTCGACATTTCCGGGTTTACCCGGCTGACGTCGCAGTTGTCGCGGGACGGCAATGCCGGCGTGGAGAAGCTCACCCGGATTCTCGACGATTTCTTTACCGGCCTCGCCGCGCTGATCGAACGGCACGGCGGAACGATCTTCGCCTTTCAGGGTGACTCGGTGCTGGCCGGCTGGCGTGCGGGCGAGAGCGACGATGTGCGGTCGGCGCTGATCCGCGCTTGCGCCTGCGCCGAGACCATCCGCGACAGGTTCGAAGACTGGGAAGCGGGAGACGACCGGTTCGGCATGCGGATATCGCTCAGCGCCGGTGCGATCGATCTCATTCATGCCGGCGACGGTAGCGCCCGGTGCTATTTCGTTCCGGCCGGTGATGCTGTCGATCGCGTAACGCGACTGGGCAGGTTGACGGAAAGCGGCGAAATCCTTGTCGACGAGGAAAGCTGGGATTTGGTGGCCGACGCCTGCACAGGCGAACGCGGCGCGAACGGACATATGCGGCTTCTCCGCGCCGGAGAGCCGGACAAGCCCGGGCGCAAAAGCTCAAAACCGACTGCCAACGTGGATCTTTTCGATCAATATCTGCCGCACGCACTGATTTCGCGCCTCAATCCGTCGATGCCGCAATGGCTCGGCGAACTCCGGACGACCACCGTC
>DATHRP010000570.1:0-4216 GCA_035465195.1 Afifellaceae bacterium
CTTCGTGGCGTAGCGGCTGCCCATCGCGCTGATCTCCTTGCTCAGGAGGTGCGCGGCCGGGACCGTCGCCTTGCCGTCCGAACTGCCGCCGAGCGTCAAGAGCCGGCCGCCGCGCCCGAGCGCCGCCGCGCCGCCGGTGAGGGTGGCGTCGACGGAGACGAAATCGACCACCACGTCGACGCCCCGGCCGTGGGTGAGATCGAGCAGCGCTTCCGTCATGTCGTTCGCCGCCGCGTCGACGCAGTCGTCGGCGCCGGCCCCGCGGCATGCCGCGAATTTGTCCGGCCTGACGTCGACGGCGATCACCCGCGCATGCGCCCACTTAGCCAGCATCACCATGTGGATGCCGAGGCCCCCGCCGGCGCCGATCACGGCGACGGTGTCGTTCGCGGTGATGTTAGCCCGGCGCACGACCTTCACGGGCGTGGCAATGGCGTCGCAGATGACGCCGACCTCGGCCGGCTGGTTCTGCCAGTCCAGACCTTCGGGCAGTTTCAGGAAATTCTCCGCCGGCGCCTTCATCAGTTCCGCGTAGCCGCCGTCGGTGGCGCGGCCGATATAGCCGGCGAAATTCTCGCAGAGCGTCTCGCGGTCGATCCGGCACCAGCGGCAATGGCCGCAGGTCATGTAGAAATAGGCGGCCACCGGATCGCCCACCCTGACATTGGTAACCCCTTCGCCGACCGCCTCGATGACGCCGGTGATCTCGTGGCCGATGATCCGCGGATAATCGATCTTCTGGCGCCCGGCGCGGGCATGCTGGATGGTCAGCCCGGCGCCGCAGGCGAGCACCCGGGCGACCGCCTCGCCAGGCCCGGGGACCGGATCGGGGACGGTCTTCAGCACGAACGGTTCGCCGGGGGCTTCGAGGACGAGGGCTTTCAAGGGAAACTCCGTGATCCCGGCGGATGCCGGTGCGATGACGTGTACAGGGGTTCAGATTGAGCCATCCGACATGTCCCGGCAAGTCCGGGGCCGCGGTTCAAGCCTGTTCTTTTTCCAGGGGCCAAGTGCTAACTCTGTCGGGGTTCCACGGGCCGTTCGCAAACGGAGAATTCATGTCGAGAAGAAAACGGAACCGCAACGGCGGTCTTCCTGCCCTGGCGCTGCTCTGCGCGATGGCCGGTATCGGCATCGCGCAGGCGCAGGATGCCGCGGCGCCGGGGAAATACGACGTAGTCACGCCGCCGGCCTGCACGAACGACAAGGGCGAAACGGTCCGCTTCATAGACAGCGAACGGGGCGGGGCGGGCATCGCGGCGGGAATGGCCCGGCGCGACGGTGACGGCGATCCGGTCGTCATCCGCTCCAACTATTCAGCCGCGCCGCCGGACTTCCAGAAGTTCATCGACCGGCACGAATGCGCCCACCACCAGACGGGCGATGTCGACCGGCCGCATCCGCCGCGCAACGGTCCGGAGCATCTGATGAACGAAAGCATCAGCGACTGCATCGCGATCCTGCGCCTGCGCGACGAGGACGGTTACGACCAGGCGGGGTTCGACCGGGTCGCCGACGCCATGCGCGGCGAGATGGCGCGGATCGGCTTTCCGGAGATCAGCATCTCGAGCCGGATCAGCAACATCACCAACTGTTACGCCAATTACGGCCCGCCGCGAGAGTTCATCGACGGTGTACTGGAACAGCGCGGCCTGCTGAAGCGCTGAGCGGCGGGGCCGTCCGCCGACCAGTCCTGCGGCCGCCGCCAGCGGTCAATCGCCGCCATGCATCAGCTTGTATCCCGGCCAGTTCGCCGGGCTGGCCCGGTCGTATTGCGGCGGGTAGGGGAGGTCCGCGCCGAGCGCGGTCGAGAGCCTTCCACAGCCGCTTCGTTCTGCACAACAGTCCGTTACGGGACGTCGCGAAGGGCGGGGAGGCCTGTCTTGGCCGATATCGTAGTGGTGACTGGCGCGAGCAAGGGGATAGGCCTTGCGACCGCGAAGCGGCTGGCGGCGGACGGCGTCACGGTGATCGGCCTTGCACGCAGCGAACCGGAAGATTTTCCGGGCATCTTCCTGTCCGTGGACCTAGGCGACGAGGCCGCGACCGCCGAGACGATGGACCGGATCGTCCGGGACAATGCCGTCGACGGCATCGTCAACAATCTCGGTCTCAACCTGGTCGAGCCGCTGGGCGAGGTCGATCTCGACCGATTTCACCGGGTGATGGACGTCAATCTGCGGGTGACGGTCCAGTGCACCCAGGCGCTGCTGCCTGGCATGCGCGAGCGCCGCTATGGCCGCATCGTCAACCTGTCGAGCCGCGCGGCGCGCTCGGCCGGCCGGGCCGCACCAGCTACAGCGCCGCAAAGGCCGGCATCATCGGCATGTCGCGCACCTGGGCGCCGGAACTCGCCACCGAGGGCATCACCGTGAACGTGGTCTCGCCCGGTCCGACGGCGACGGAAATGTTCCGCCGCAACAACCTTGAGGGCGAAAACGCGGAGGAGAACGCCAGGTTCTTTCTCGCCGACGTTCCAATGCGGCGTTTCGGCGAGCCGGAGGAGATCGCCCATGCCATCGCCTTCTTCCTCGGCCGCGGCGCCTCGTTCGTGACCGGTCAGGTGCTGAATGTCTGCGGCGGCTCCTCCGTCGGCCCGACGCCACTCTGAACAGCCGGACGTGGCCTGCCGGCCGATCAGAACCGCTCCATGCTGTCGAACCGGTGCAGCGCGGCGATGAAGCGGCCGTAATCGGCCTTCGAAAAGAGGTTGGGCGCCGCGCCTTCTTCGTCCGATCGGAAATCGAGCGCCGATAGTGTCGCCTCGCCAACGCCTATGGCAGCGTCACCGACTATATCGATCGGTGCGAAGACGAGATCTGCGTGCTGGTGCAGATCGAGACCCACGCCGCCCTCGACCGGGTCGAGGAGATCGCCGGTGTCGACGGCGTCGACAGGGTGTTCTTCGGACCGGCCGATCTCTCCGCCGACATGGGCCTGCTCGGCCAGCCCAATCACGACGACGTGGCGGCCACCATCAAGGGCGGCGCCGATCTGGTGCGGGCCGTCGGCAAGGCGACCGGCATCCTCGTCGGCGATGCCGCCCTGGCGACAATGTCGCTCGGTGCGGGCATCACCTTCGTCGCCTGCGGCAGCGACCTCAACCTGCTTGCGCGCGGCGCGCGCACCCTTGCCCACACGGTGGGCGAACAAAGCGGGCTGAAGGCTTGATCGAAGTCAGCTATTGCAGCGCGATCGTCCTCGCCTGAGAGGAGCACGTCTTGCTCACGCTGCTCGATCGCGCATAGAGGCAGGCCAACAGGCGGCCGTCTCCGACCTTCACCCGTGAGCAATATTTGCTGACGTCGGATGCACAGGCCTGGCGCAACCCGGCGTTCCGGCCCCAACTCGGCAGGGACTCGAATCCGCCGGGAACATAGCGCTGGAAGATCCGGCTGTTTCGGACTTTGGCAACTTCGCCGCGGCAGCCGCCGGACAATCTGTCCTGATAGGCCATAAGGCAGGCGGAGATCCGGCCTCGTCCCTTTGTGACATCGGCGCAATTGGCCGTGATCTCGGTCTTGCAGGCGGCCATCAGGCCGGCGGCATGGGTCATGCCCGGCAGCATTGCGAATAATGCGGCCAGCAGGCCGGCCGCGCAAACGGTTCTCATTTCGACACCCCGCTTCCACGCTCGGCGTGGAACGGCCGGCGCGCTCGCGTCTTTGCTTTGTTCGTTTCTTCCTACATGGCGATTGCAGATCCGGTTTCAACACGGTGCGGCCAAATTGCTCAGGTGCCTTTGCCAAGCCCCGACCGCTCCAGGAAACCGTCGACGATCTCCGCCAGCTCGGGCTTCCCGGCATCGGCATAGTCGTATCGCACCCGCACGGTCGGGATATCGATCCGCAGCAGCCCGCCGAGATCGATCGGCGTGGCGATGACGATGGCGTCCGCGCCGCTTGCGGCGATCGTCTGCTCCAGTTCCCTGCGCTGCGCCTCACTGTAGCCGACTGCCGGCAGCACCGGTCCGATATGGGGATAGCGTTCGAAGACGGCGGCGATCCCCGGTGCGGCGAAGGCGCGCGGGTCGATGATCTCCGCCGCAAGGTCCCGGATCGCGACATAACCGGCACCAAAAGCCATGCCGCCATGGGTGATGGTCGGCCCGTCCTCGACCACCAGAACCCGCCGGCCGGCGACGGCGTCAGGGTCGTCCAGCCGGATCGGCGAAGCGCCGCGCACGACGGGGATGCCTGGCCGCAATCGGGCGATG
>DATHRP010000571.1:0-2216 GCA_035465195.1 Afifellaceae bacterium
ATAACCGGGCCGAAAATTCACATCAGCCATTCCGACGGCGAGAAGGAGCAATGGCCCGATTCAGGGACATAAAGGCCCTACAGAAATTCGCCGCCGTTCATTCTGCCATCCACAACCACTCACATGGGGAATGGTTGGTCAAGGAAACTGTCAGTTCGCTTCGTGCATAGCGCTGCCTCCAAGTTATAGGATCCAAGTCGGAGCCCTTTCCGATGACGCGACCCTTCTCCGAGCCGGTCAAACTCACATCCGGTCGCCGGTCGAGCCGGCTGCACCAATATCCCGCTTTCTGCGGTGGAGGCTCAGGAGGACGGGACCACTCTTCAACACGGCTATTTCAGCCAAATGGTTGTCCGGTCCGTCCGCCTGGATCCGGCGGGGCGGATCAGGCCCCGCGGAGCAGGATTATAGGGGTATAGTGAACTGCTAGGCTGCGCTCATGATCACACCCTCCGGAACGACGCCCGTGGTCACAAACTTCCATAGTCCGACGAGCAGCTTGCGCGCCAGCGCCACGATCATTACGCGTCTGTTGCGACCGCCGGCGGCCTTGGTTCGCTCGTGAAACCACAATGTCAAAGCGGACTTCGGCTGGTGTCTCAGCCACAGCCAGCTGAGCTGGATCATCGTCGTACGAACCCGAGCGTTTCCGGCTTTCGAGACGCCCTGTTCCCGAGCGACGGCTCCGCTCTGCCAGGGCGTCGGAGCCAGACCGGCGTAGGAGGCAAGCTGCCTTCGGTTGGCAAAGTGCCGGAAGAGCCCTTCAGACCAAAGGACCATGGCGAACTCGGGACCGACGCCCTTCAACGCCTGCAGGATCGCCGGCGGCGATTGCTGAGCCTCGGCCTGTGACGCGAGAAGCGCATCGCGTTGCGCCTCCACCATCCTGACCTGTTCGAGAATGAGTTCCAGTCGGTCGAGTTCGCGGCTGAGCCGCTGTTTCAGGCAGCCCGGGAGAGGTCGTCCATCGCCAGTTCTAAGCGTCTCCAGCTGTTGGCGCCGGTCCCGCCGAACCGGCTCGTAGCCCGTGACGCCCTGTGCGAAGAGTAGCCCCTTGATGCGGTTGACATGCGCAACCCTTTCGGTGGTCAGAGACCGGCGCTCACGGCTGATCTGCCGACGGTCCTCCTGTTCGGGCGTGGGCACCTTCGCCATGGCGCAGACCCGCGGCTCGCCGCGCGTATGGGCGAGCAAGGCTCTGACTAACGCCTCACCGTCGATCCCATCCGTCTTGATACGCCGCCGGCGGCGCGAGGTGGCTATGGAAGCCGGATCCACGACGTGGCTCTCGATGCCTGCGTTCTTAAGGGCGCGATCAATCCAGAACCCGTCCAGGCCAGCCTCCTGGATCACGATCAGACGGTACGACTGCCCTGTACGCGCCTTGCTCTTCGCCTGTAGTTGGGAAACCCTTGCCAGAAGGCCCGTAATATCCCCGCCCCGAACCTGGTGCTTGGACATCTTCTCCCCGCCGCCGGGCGACAACGACGTGACCAGCCAAGTCGATCGGCTGAGCTCCAGCGACACAAAAATCGCGCCTAGATCATTGCGGACAGCAGATTGCTCTTCGGAAACGTGTTCAATCGATGGCATGACTGCCTCCAAAGGTTCGTGTTGCAATACCACTCTGTAGAGTGGATCGCGATCCGTCCCCATGGGATCTTCACCCCGGAACGCCATCTCTACCGCCGCCAGAGTTTCAAGCTGAACCGCGTTGCCGCCCATGCCGAGTGGCGGCAGCTCTACGCAGCCTGACATTTGAAGATCGCTTACAGCTCTTTGGCAGTTCGCATTCCTCTGACAATGCCACGCCGAGAGCTACCGCCTCAAGCAGAGCCGATCGCGACGTCATCGCCCTTCCGAGTAGTCGCTCCCCGCTTGCCCACGTGGGTCCTTTGGGACAGACGCTCGTATATTCCATGCTCGCTCTCACGAACGAGGGGCTAAAAGATCCAGAATTCGCGAGCTTTGATGCCACGCCGCCGGTCTGACGATGGGAAGATCAACGCCAGCGTCGCGATATTGCTGAACTTTCTTCAAAACATCGTCCGCCGTTCCGGCAGCCGTCAGACCCTGGACGGTTTTTCTGGAGAGCGCCTTCGCCAGGGCTTCTTTACCTCCGGCTTCATATGCCGCATGAAGCCGCGGCAACTCGCCCGGGTCGATATAGGGCTCGCCGACCCGCAGCCGTGCCTTGGACTGCGACATCGCTTTCT
>DATHRP010000572.1:0-1972 GCA_035465195.1 Afifellaceae bacterium
AAGAAGCTGGTGATTGCCGATCATGCCGACACCATCCTGGTCGGGACCGAGCAGACAGCGCTCGCCGATCTCGCGGCCTCGGTCAGCGCTGCGAACGGAGGCAAGGCGGAAGTGGTCGCCGAGAAGCTCGACGTGACCAGCGAGGACGAGGTCAGGAGCCTGTTCGAGCGGCACGGCAAGATCGACTACCTGATGCATACAGCGGGCATCTCGCCGATGCCGCTGACACCGCCGGAGAAACTGACCAAGGAGACGGTGATGGGCGCCTGCGAGGTCAATCTGTGGGGCGCCCACAACGTCATCAAGCAGGGCGTAAACACCGGCTCCCTGCACGATGCCCGCGGTGTGATCATCCTCTCCACCTCCGCCACCGTCGGCGCCGAGGGCAGGGTCAGCGCGGCCTACGAGGACTCCAAGGGCGGGTTGCTCAACTTTTTGAAGCTGCACTCGCGCTATTTCGTCGAGGAATACGGCCTGGTGCTGAACGGCCTGGCGCCGTCGCCGCTCAGGGGCCCGATGGCGGCCCAGAACCCGGTCAGCGCCGGCCGCCTGCAGGCGGTCGAGGACGCCATGCCCATGGGCGGGCTCACCGAGCCGAAGCATATTTCGGCGGCCACAATGTTCTTCTGGTCCGACGAATGCTGGTGCGCCGGCGAGGTGCTGACCACCGACGGCGGCTACACCAAGCACAGGCCGATCTACGGCTCGCTTCCGGGGGCGGGTTAGCCTATTCCTTCACCGCCCCGGTCATTGCGGCGACATAGTGCTCGACGAAGAAGGCGTAGAGCACCACGAGCGGCAGAGAGCCGATCAGCGCGCCGGCCATGATCGAGCCCCAGCGGTAGATGTCGCCGTCGGTGAAGGCGGTGACGATCGCCACCGGCACGGTCTTGTTGTTAACGTTCGAGATGAACGTCAGCGCATAGATGAACTCGTTCCAGCACAGCGTGAAGCAGAAGATGAACGCCGAGATCAGGCCCGGAACGGCCAGCGGCAGGATGATCTTCCAGAGGATCTGCCACCGCGATGCCCCGTCGATCAGGGCGCATTCCTCCAGTTCGAACGGAATCGTCTTGAAATAGCCCATCAGCAGCCATGTCGAGAACGGGATCAGGATGGTCGGATAGGTCAGGATCAGCGCCAGCGGCGAATCGAACAGGCCGTAATTGGTGATGATCGTCGCCAGCGGGATGAACAGGATCGACGGCGGCACGAGGTAGGCGAGAAAGATGGCGGCGCCGACCCACTGCGCCCCGTAATAGCGGATGCGGACGATGGCGTAGGCCGCCAGCACGCTGGCGATCAGCGACAGGATTGTCGACGAAATGGCGACCAGCATCGTGTTCCAGAGCCAGGTCGGATAGGCCGTCTCGAACAGCAATATGCGGATGTGCTTCAGCGTCGGACTGAGCGTCCAGAGCGGATTGGTGTTGTCCAGGTCGATCAGCTCGTTGTCGGGTTTGATCGCTGTCAGCGCCATCCAGTAGAACGGGAACAGCAGCACCAGCATGATGATCCCGAGCGGCAGCCACAGCGTGACCAGCCGGTTGAGGCGGGTGTCGAGATATTCCATGCCTTCTCGGAAATCGTCCTGGCCTTTGGCCTCCGCCGGCAGTGCTTCAGTCATCGGTGCCTCCATGCTGCCATTTGCGGCGCTGCAAACCGAACCAGGAAAACATGATTGCGGCGAGCAGGAACGGGATCATCGCGGTGGCGATAGCCGCGCCTTCGCCGAGATAACCGCCGAGTATCGCGCGCTGGTAGCTGAGCGTCGCCATCAGGTGGGTGGCGTTCACCGGCCCGCCGCGGGTCAGCACCCAGATGAGTTGGAAATCGGTGAACGTGAAGAGCACCGAAAAGGTCATGACGACCGCGATGATCGGCGTCAGCAGCGGATAGGTGATGTGGCGGAACAGTTGCCAGCGGGTCGCTCCGTCGATGACCGCGGCCTCGTAGAGCGAGGCGGGCACGG
>DATHRP010000573.1:0-5585 GCA_035465195.1 Afifellaceae bacterium
CAGCATGGCCGCGAGCGTATCCAGTTCGGCCAGTGCACACTCGATCTCGATGCCTGCAAACTGTTCGGTCCCGACGACGAGGAAGTTCCGCTGACGGCGATGGAGTTCGACCTGCTCAGAGTGTTCGCCGAACATGCCGGACGCGTCCTCAACCGGGATCAGCTTTTGGAACTGGCGCACGACCGCAACTGGGATCCGTTCGACCGCTCCATCGATATCCGCATCTCGCGCCTCAGGCGCAAGATCGAGAACGACCCGAAGAAGCCGGCCGTGATCCGCACTGTCCGCGGCATGGGCTATCTGTACGATCCCAAGGCATGACGGTCGGCGCGACCGGCACAAGCCCGCCCGCTGGGAAAGTGCGGAAAGATGACCGCTCTCCGTTCGTCTGCTAGAGGAAGTCCGCCAATGCCAGCAACGCCGGAGAGACGACCGTGAACGAGGACCGCAATCCGTTTTTCGACAAGAACCCGCGGGCCCATTCCACCGGGCTGATCAGTCGCGAGGAGCTGGCGCTCGCCAACCGCAACAGCGGCATTTTCCTGGAGGCCCTGCAGCACGACATCACGCCGGCCGGCATGCACTACCTGCTCGTCCATTTCGACGTGCCGCATATCGCCGCGGCGGACTGGCGCCTCGACGTATCCGGCCTCGTCGAGCGGCCGATGACGCTGACCGTGGACGACATCAGGGCGCTGCCGGCCGTCACCATGCCGGTGACGCTGGAATGCGCCGGCAACGGCCGCATCGCCATGTCGCCGCGCACCCGCTCCATGCCCTGGTGCCTGGAGGCCGTCGGCACCGCGGAATGGACCGGCACGCCGCTGCATCACGTCCTCGACCAGGCCGGCCTGTCGGAAGACGCGGTTGAGATCGCCTTCTTTGGCGCCGACCGTGGGTTCGACCGCGCCATCGAGCACGATTACGGCCGCAGCCTGACGCCGGACAGGGCGAAGGCGGAAGAGGTGATGCTCGTCTACGAGATGAACGGCATGCCGCTCCTGCCGCAGCACGGCTTTCCGATGCGCCTCATCGTGCCGGGCTGGTACGGCATGGCGAGCGTCAAGTGGCTGACCCGCATCGAGGCGCTCGACCACGCCTTCCAGGGTCACCAGCAGGTCGGCACCTACCGCTACCGCGAGAATTCCGACGACCCCGGCCGCCCGGTCGACATCATCCGCGTCCGCTCGCTGATGACGCCGCCCGGCATTCCCGACTGGTTCACCCGCCGCCGCATGGTCGAGGCCGGGCCGGTCGAGATCACCGGCCGCGCCTGGTCGGGCGCCGGCGTGGCGGTGGAACGGGTCGAGTTCGGCGTCGACGGTGCCTGGCAGGACGCGACGCTGCATCCGCGCGCAGGCGAATTCGCCTGGTCGAAATGGAGCTGCACCTGGCAGGCCGAACCCGGCGACCATGTGCTCGCCTGCCGCGCCACCGATGCCAACGGCGCGGTGCAGCCGCTGGAGCCGGTCTGGGACAATTCCGGCTTCGGAAACAATGTCGTGCAGGAGGTAGCGGTGACGGTGCGCTGAGCGCTCGAAATCCGTCGATTGGCTCCCGTCGACCGGGAAATAACAGGGAAATAACAGGGAATTTCTGAAAAATCCGACCCTGAATTCGCGGATATTGTTCGGATTCTCCTCGCAAATACAATGGCTTGCATGGCTTTCGGGGCTAATCCCCTATGGCGAAAACAGGGAATTTCCCGACTGAAAACAGGGAATTCAACAGCGGACATCAGGGAATTCCCTGCTGGTCCGCCCTGCAGCGTTGCCGCGCGAACCGGCGTCGGGGGCGGCACGGCCGGAAAAATGCGCTACGCCTTGTCCTCCAGCGCCCGGCGCAGCCGGCGGATGATGACGTTTCTCGCTTTCTCGCCCGGCGCCTTCTCCACCACCGAGTTGATGTCGAGGATCAGTTCGGTGAGGTCGTTGGTCCAGTCGAGCCGCGCCGTCGCCTCCGGCGCGATGCGCCTCTTGTGCCCGTCGGTGAGCACAGCGCCCTCCCGGCCAACCGCGTATATGTCGTCGATCGCCGGAGAAAGGATCGCCTGTGCCGGCACGACCGTGCCGGCGATGCGGGCGGCCATCGCCTGGCGCGCCTCCGGCTCGCCGTGCACCAGGAAGACGCCGCGGCGCACCGGCCTGCGCTCGCCGAGCCATTCGGCCAGCTCCGGACCGTCGGCGTGGCCGGAATAATCGTCCAGCGACCGGATTGCCGCGTTGACGGCCACCTCCTCGCCCTGGATGCGCACAGGGTTCACGCCCTTGACGAGCAGCCGTCCGAGCGTGCCTTCCGCCTGGTAGCCGACGATCAGCACCGTCGTATCGTTGCGCCAGAGCCGGTTCTTCAGGTGATGGCGGATGCGGCCGGCTTCGCACATGCCGCTGGCGGCGATGACGATGAAGAAACCGCTCAGCCGGTTGATCGCCTTGGAATCCTCGACGCTTTCGGAGATATGCAGAAGCTTCGAGCGGAAAGCGTGCAGCAGGTCGCCGCCGTTTTCCAATTCGTCGGCATGCCGCACGAACATTTCCGTGGCGCGGTTGGCGAGCGGCGAATCGATGAAGATACGCGTCTCGGGAATTTCTTTCTCCGCCATCAGCCTGACGAGATCCGTCACCAGCTCCTGCGTGCGCTCCACGGCGAACGAGGGGATGACCAGCGCACCGTCGCGCTTTGCCGCTTCGTTGACCTCGGTGGCCAGGTGCAGCCGGCGGCGGCCCGGCGAACGGTCGTGCCGGTCGGTCGGTCCGTAGGTCGATTCGCAGATCACGTAATCGAAGCCTTCCGGCGCCTCAGGGTCGGGATGCAGCAGCTTGTAGTCCGGGCCGAGATCGCCGGAAAACAGCAGCCGCACCGGGCCGCCGCCGGGGTCGATCGCCTCCACCTCGATAGAGGCGGACCCGAGCAGGTGCCCGGCGTTCCAATAGCGGGCCCGGATGCCGGCGGCGGGCTCGATCCACGTCTCGTAGTCGACCGCCCGGAACTGCGCCATACATCGGTCGACGTCGGCGATCGTGTAGATCGGCTCGACCTCCGGCCGGCCGCGCTGACGGCTGCGCCGGTTCAGGTGCTCCACCTCGTAGCCCTGGATGTGGGCGGAATCCGGCAGCATCACCGAGCACAGATCCTGCGTCGCCGCGGTGGCGAAGATCGGTCCGTCGAACCCCGCCTTGGTGAGCTTCGGCAGCAGCCCGGAATGGTCGATATGGGCATGGGTCAGGAGCACGCAGTCGACGGTATCGGCCGGAAACGGAAACGGCTCGTAGTTGAGCTGCTTTTCCGTCTTCGAACCCTGGAACATGCCGCAGTCGACAAGCACCCGGCTGTCGCCCGCTTCCAGCAGAAAGCAGGAGCCGGTGACCGTGCCAGCCGCGCCGCAGAACATCAGCGATATCGTCATGACCGGCTCCGAAAAATGTCAGGCGGCTTTCAATATGCCGGTGATCGCGTAAGTTCGGGCCGACGCGACACGCGACGCATTTGTCTTTAACGTCTCTATAACGTCCGGGCCGGGACGAACAGCCCGATGCAGGAAGGAAACCGCCAACATGCCAAGCTGGACCAGGCGCCGGGAAAAGTACCGCGCCATTCTCGAGGGAACGACCTGTGTACACCCGGCGTCCGTCCACGACGCGATATCCGTGCGCATCGCCGCCGATCTCGGCTTCGAGCTCGGCATGTTCGCGGGCTCGGTCGCTTCTCTGACTGTGCTCGGCGCGCCCGACCTGATCGTGCTCACGCTCACCGAGTTCGCCGACCAGGCCTACCGGATCTCGCGTGGCGCCGACCTGCCGGTGATGGTCGATGCCGACCATGGCTACGGCAATGCCCTCAACGTGATGCGCACAGTGGAGGAACTGGAGAATGCCGGCGTTGCCGGCCTGTCGATCGAGGACACCGAGCTGCCGCAGCCCTTCGGCGGCGGCGGCAAGCCGTCGCTGATCCCGGTCGAGGAGGGCGCCGGCAAGGTGCGCGCGGCCGTGGCCGCCCGCAGCGATCCGGGCCTCGTCATCGCCGGGCGCACCAGCGCCGCCGCCTTCGCCGGGATCGACGAGGCGATCGTCCGCGCCAGGGCCTACGAGGAGGCCGGCGCCGACGCCATCTTCCTGGTCGGTGTCAAGACGCCGGAGGACCTGGAAAAGGCCGCCGGCGCGGTCAAGCTGCCGCTGATCATCGGCGGCGCGGGCCCAGGCATGAGCGACCGCGACTGGCTGGCCGCCCGCAACGTCCGCGTCTGCCTGCAGGGCCACCAGCCGTTCGCGGCGGCCGTACAGGCGATCCACGCCACCATGAAGGCGCTGCGCGACGGCACGCCGCCGAAAGAGCTGCCGAACCTGCCGTCCGCCGAACTGATCGCCAATGCCCAGCGCAAGGACGATTACGACAGCTGGGTCAAGGCCTATCTCGACGGCTAGACGGCCCGCCGCGCCTCAACCCTCCTCCCTCAACCCTCAGGCGGCGCGGCCACGACCTTCGGATAGGCGTCGCCTTCCACGTTGCGGCCGACATTGCGGAACACGTCGCGGGTCACCTCGAAGGCCTCGCGTGTAATCTCCACATGCTCGCTCCAGCAGCCGAGCTGCTGGTAGGCGCGGATCGTCTCCGCCAGGACCTCCGGATCGATGTCGGCGAAATGCGCCTTCTCGGCGGCGGCGATATCGGCGGCCGGCGTCTCGTTCACCCATTTGCGCGCCTTGCGGTAGGCCCGCATGAAGGCCTTCGCCATGTCTCCGCCGAGCCACTCGCGCGTTGCCGCCAGGCTGGAAAAAGCGCACGGGCCGATCGCCTCGCCGACCGAGGCGACGACATGGCCTACGCCGTCATGTTCCAGCTGCTGCGGCGCCGGACCCTGCTGGTGGATGTATTCGCCATCGCCGGCGCGGAACGCGGCGTCCATCTGGCCGACATTGCCGGCGTTCACCATGTCGATCGCGTCGGCGTCGAGCCCCTGTTTCAGGCAGGCGTAGCGGAACATCGCCATCGGCTGCCCGCCATGGTCGACCAGCACCTTGCGGCCGGCGAGCTTCGCCCATGTGAAGTCGGGGTCCGGTTCGCGCGCGGTGATGAAGAAGCCGTCCATTTCGTTGATCTGCGCGAAGTGCAGCGCTTTCGGTTCCTCGCCCTTCTCCAGCGAGCTCAGCCCCTGCGACGGCGCGGACTGGACCACATGGGCCGAGCCGTCGAGCAACGCGTCGATCGCCGACACGCCGGGCGGCGAGACCGAAAGGTCGGGCTCCAGCCCCTCGTCCTGCAGGAACCCGCCGGCCGACGTCGCGATCAGCGGACTGTAGAAGGCCGAGAACCGGGTGAACTGGATGTTGATGGTCGCCATGCGCCGCATTCCTCCGTGACATCATGTGGATTTCCGGCCGGGCCGGCCGGTTGGATAAAGCCATCTCAGCACAGGTTGCACGGTCGTGCGACTTTCGTCTGAAGCCGGAGCTCAGGCAGCGCCGTTGCGGCATTCTTTCAAAAGAATTCGACCGGTGGCGCCCGGAAGGGGTTTTTCGCCGCGCCTTATTCGCGTACCAAAAGGATACGGCGAATCACCTGTCGATATTTCAGTGCGTATTCCTTGC
>DATHRP010000574.1:0-1642 GCA_035465195.1 Afifellaceae bacterium
GGACGCGATCTTCATTGACCCCATCGGCCGAGGATTTTTCGTGCGGTTCGGAACCATTGTGTCGGTTGAGGCATTGACGTTCCAGATGACGGGCGTCTCAGTGCCGAAGCAATTGTTCCAGGAAATCCTGCGGCTGATCGACGGACTACGAGCAAGACCAGCCCAGCGTAGGACGGAGACGCTCGACTCATCATCACGATGGTAAGAGTGTGCCTGGATGCCAAGAAGGAAGACCAGATCGCCGGATCGGACCCCATTCGGGGCGGCCGGAACGCGGAGAGCGCCGTGCAGCCTGCCAGCGGCATCGCGGGAACCGCGCGCTGTGCTATCATCGGCGCCGTCAAGGAGGTCATCCCGGGAATGTCGGTTATGACCATTTGGAAGCCTACCGCATTGAAACGCTTTCTCTTGCCGGCGGTCGTATTTGCGGTGGTCATCTGCGCCGGCCCGCTTCGTGCCGATGTCCATCTCACGGTGCAAGAGGTGAACGCCGCCGAATACGCGGGCGGGCCCTTGCCGGCGGGGTTTAGCGCACTGACGCTTAAGCTGCAGATCATTCTCGACCAGGCCGGGATGTCGCCTGGAGTGGGCGATGGGATAAACGGGGAGAACGTCGCAAAGGCAATCGCTGCCGCTGAGGAGCTTACCGGTCAGCCGATCGATGGTGTCCTCGACCAGGAAACTTGGAAGCGGCTACCACACGATAAGCCCACCCTCCTCGACTATGAGATCACGGCAGAGGATGTGGCCGGGCCGTTTCTGTCCGAAGTCCCTAGTGATTATGCCGAGATGGCGAAGCTAGACCGACTTTCTTACACCAGTCCGTTGGAGATGTTGGGCGAGCGTTTTCATATGGACGTTGATCTCCTGAAGGCGCTCAATCCCGACGCCGATTTCGACCGTGCCGGCACCCGCATCATTGTCGCAGGCGCGAACCTTTATTCAGTTACCACCCCGGTAGCGACTCTAGTCGCCGACAAGGTAAAAAAGCAGCTCCGAGGCTACGACGCTGACGGCAAATTGGTCGTAGCCTATCCGGCCACTATCGGGAGTGATGAACTCCCGTCACCCTCCGGCAAGCATCTCGTCAACTCAATCGCCGGGGACGCGGCGTATTACTACAGCCCTGAACTCAATTTCCAACAGGGTCTCAATACAGAGACCCTCACGATCCCGCCTGGTCCCAACAATCCGATTGGCACCACATGGATCGATTTGTCAGAGCCGACCTATGGTATTCATGGCACGCCGGAACCCACAATGATCGACAAGACGAGTTCCCATGGCTGCGTGCGGCTGACGAACTGGGACGTGGAGGAACTGGCGGTCTTGGTCAAGAAGGGCGTCCCGGTCGAGTTCCGGTGACGGCTCGACGGCATCCCGCGAAGCGCCCCGAGGCAACCGCGTGTCCGTTTCCGCCCTTGACGCCGACCGGGCCATCCTCAATCGTCGGATTGAAACGGTTCGGGACGGACTACCTCAACGCCATGCTCAATGTCGCCCCCTTCGCGGGGGCGTGGATTGAAACGCCCCATGTTGTCTCAATGGCGCTATCTGCGTGTCGCCCCCTTCGCGGGGGCGTGGATTGAAACCCAGCCAAGGCACTGAAGGCCCCTAGAGTTTCATGTCGCCCCCTTCGCGG
>DATHRP010000575.1:0-2090 GCA_035465195.1 Afifellaceae bacterium
TCGGAACGGATCGTCAGTCCCTGCGGTATGTCCCGACCGTCGAACAATGCAATGTCGGCGGTAATGCTGAGGCCGTTCAGCGCCCTGGCCATCGCGTCGAGGCTCGCCTGACGGATGTTGATCCGGTCGATGGTCGCAGCACTTGCAAAGGCGACGGAGACGGCCGACGTGGCGCAAATCCACTCGAAAAGCTCTTCACGGCGCGCTTCGCTGATCGTTTTGGAATCGGCAAGCCCCTCCGGGATATTATCGCGATCGAGGATCACCGCCGCGGCCGAGACCGGCCCGGCCAGCGGCCCGCGCCCGGCTTCGTCGACGCCGGCGACCCGCAGGAGGCCGTTCGCAATATAGCCGGCCTCGCGTGAAAAATCGGCAACCGGCCCGGTTCGTATCCGCCTCGCCATGAGCACCGGATAGCCGCTGGCATGCAGGCGGACAAGACGGAAGCTCAGATCAACGGCAATTGTCCACCGATCGGCACCGGGCGCCTGAAGAGATCGGTCCTGAGCATCGTCTTCGGCTGGTTCAGGCCTAGCCGCCGGGCGGCCATCTCGAAGCGCCGGCCGATCATCCAGGCATAGGGGCCGTTGCCGCGCATCCGCTGGCCCCACTCGGAATCGTAGTCGCGGCCGCCCCGCATCGAACGCATCACAGACATCACATGGTCATGCCGGTCCGGAAAGTGCCTGAGCAGCCATTCCTTGAAAAGAGGCGCCACTTCCAGCGGCAGCCGAAGCAGGACATAGCCGGCCTCTCTTGCGCCGGCCGAGGAGCCGGCCTCCAGAAGGCGTTCCAGTTCCATGTCGTTGAGCGCCGGGATGATAGGCGCCGTCATCACGCCGACGGGTATGCCGGCCGCAGCGAGCTTTTCGATCGCCTCCAGCCGGCGTCCCGGCGTCGCCGCCCTTGGCTCCATGGTCCGCGCCAGCTTGCGGTCCAGCGTCGTGACCGAAATCGCCACCTTGGCGAGGCCCCGCCCGGCCATGTCGGACAGGATGTCGATATCGCGCAGGATCAGCGCAGACTTGGTGACGATGCCGACAGGGTGGTTGGCCTCGGAGAGAACCTCCAGGATCTCGCGCATGATCCCGAACCTGCGTTCGATCGGCTGGTAGGGATCGGTGTTGGTTCCGATCGCGATCGTCGCCGGACTGTAGCCTGGCTCGGCGAGTTCCTTTTCAAGGAGTTTCGCGGCATCGGGCTTGGCGAACAGCCGGGATTCGAAATCCAGTCCCGGCGACAGGCCCATGAAGGCGTGGGTCGGCCGAGCGAAGCAGTAGGAGCAGCCATGCTCGCAGCCGCGATAGGGATTGATCGAACGGTCGAATGAAATGTCGGGTGACGCGTTGCGGGTGATGATCCGGCGCGGTGCCTCGAGTTGCACCTCCGTCTTCAGCGCCGGCACGTCCTCCAGCCCGTTCCAGCCGTCGTCGAACGCCTCCCGCCGTTCGGCTTCGAACCGGCCGCTCTCGTTGCTCTGCGCCCCGCGCCCGCGATGATGGAACCTGGCTGCAATATTGTCAGGCTCGCCGGCCGTTCGGGACGGGATGCCGGCAGAGGCACCGCTTTGGATGGATTGTGTGCGATTCATCATGCGTGGAAACCTAGGGCGCAGAAGAGAACAATACAAGAACAAAAAAATGCGGCGGTGCAGCAAGCCGATTGTGGCAATTTCTGGCCAGAGAGGATATTCCGTTGGAATGATTACCGTTTTGGTGGAAGCAGACGCCGAATCGACGGAACGCCTGGCGCGCACGCTGGCGGCGCTGGTGCCCGCCGTCGTCGAGGGCGTCGTGCTCGACGCGGTGATCCTCAATGTCGACGGCAGCGACGAGGTCGAGGAGATCGCCAAGGCGGCGGGTGCGCGTTGCATCGGCGGCGGCGATATCACCGCCGCCATCGGCGAGGCGCGTGGCGACTGGCTGCTGTGCCTGGAGCCGGGCGCAAGGCCGGAAGGCGAATGGTTCGAGGCGGTTTCGTCCGATCTGGCCGGCCGCGATCACTCCAGGCCGATGCCGGCCAGGTTCAGGCCGGCGCGCACGGACGGGCTGTTCGGCCTGTTCAGGCGGCCCCGGGCGCTCCGGTGCGGC
>DATHRP010000576.1:0-2709 GCA_035465195.1 Afifellaceae bacterium
CAGATCACGTAGAAAATCATCGTGTTGGGGAGGACAGTCTCATGCGTCTTGAGGGAAAGCGGGCCATCGTCACCGGCGCCGCCTCGGGTTTCGGCCTGGGCATTGCCAGGCGATTCGCCGAGGAGGGCGCCCGCGTGGCGGTCGTCGACATCAACGGCGAGGGCGCAAAAACCGTCGCCCAGGAGATCGGCGAGGCGGCGATCGCGGTCGCCTGCGACGTCTCGAAGCGGGCCGATATCGATGCGACGGTCGATGCGGCCATGGAGGCGTTCGGCGGCGTCGACATCGTCGTCAACAATGCCGGCTGGACGCACCGCAACCAGCCGCTGCTCGATGTCGACGAGGCGACGTTCCGCAAGGTGATGGACATCAACGTGATGTCGATCTTCCACATGGTGCATGCCATCGTGCCGCACTGGCGCGAGGTCGGCGGCGGGGTGATGATCAATATCGGCTCGACGGCGGGCCTCAGGCCGCGGCCAGGACTGACCTGGTACAATACCTCCAAGGGCGCGGTGAACCTGATGACCAAGTCGCTGGCCGTTGACCTCGCCGGCGACAGGATCCGCGTCTGCGCCCTGGCGCCTGTGATCGGCGTGACCGGCCTGCTGGAGACCTTCATGGGCGCGCCGGATACGCCGGAGAACCGGGCGAAGTTCATGGCGACGATTCCGCTCGGCCGCTTCTCCGAGCCGCGCGATATCGCCAATGCGGCGCTCTACCTCGCCTCCGACGAGGCGGATTTCATCACTGGCGTGGTGCTGGAGGTCGATGGTGGCCGCACGATCTGACCCTGGTGGCGGGACAAATGCCTATGCCCCCTTGTTCCAGCTTGCCGACGAAAATGCTGATTTCCGGTTAGTCGGGCGTGAGGGAGTAGAGGTTGCGGATCTGGGCGGAAGACGGTTCCTGACGGTCGATCCCGAAGCACTGACGCGGCTCGCCGCAGAAGCGTTCTCCGACGTCTCGCACCTGTTCCGGCCGAGCCACCTGGCCCAGCTCAGAGCAATCCTCGACGATCCGGAGGCTTCGGCCAACGACCGGTTCGTCGCGCTGGAGCTCCTGAAAAATGCCGTGATTGCAGCAGCGCGGGAATTTCCGAGTTGCCAGGATACCGGCACTGCGATCGTTGCGGCGAAGAAAGGCCAGCAGGTGCTTGTGGAAGGCGATGATCGCGCCGCGCTCAGCGCCGGCATCGAGCGGACCTGGGCCACGCGCAACCTGCGCTTCAGCCAGATGGCCCCGCTTTCCATGTTCGAGGAACAGAACACCGGCACCAACCTTCCGGCGCAAATCGACATCGAGGCGGTCGGCGGCGAGCGCTATGATTTCCTGTTCATCGCCAAGGGCGGCGGCTCCGCCAACAAGACATTTCTCTTCCAGGAGACCCGTCGAATACTGGAGGCAGACCGGCTCCTCGCCTTCCTTGACGAAAAGATCAGAACGCTCGGAACGGCCGCCTGTCCGCCCTATCACCTGGCCGTGGTGATCGGGGGACTTTCGGCGGAGCAGACCCTGAAGACCGTGAAGCTCGCCTCCACCCGCGCGCTCGATGGCTTGCCGACAACGGGCTCGGTAGATGGCCGGGCGTTCCGTGACACCGGGCTGGAGCGGCAAGTGCACGAACTCACCCGCAAGATGGGACTCGGAGCACAGTTCGGCGGCAAGTATTTCTGTCACGATGTGCGGGCGATCCGCCTGCCACGCCACGGCGGGTCGCTGCCGATCGGGCTTGGCGTCAGCTGTTCCGCCGACCGGCAGGTGAGGGGGCGGATCGACTCTGGGGGAATTTGGCTGGAGACGCTGGAAGAGGATCCGTCGCGCTATCTGCCGGAGGCCCGGTTCGATGCCGGCGATGCCATGGCAATCGATCTCGACCGGCCGATGGACGAGATTCGCGCCGCTCTGAGTCGCCTCGAGGTGGCCGCACCGGTGCTCCTGACCGGAACGATGATCGTCGCCCGCGACCTGGTTCACGCGGAGCTCGCCAAACGGCTGGCGGCCGGAATGCCATTGCCCGATTATTTCAGGGACCATCCAGTCTACTATGCGGGCCCGGCCAAGACGCCGCATGGATATGCATCCGGCTCGTTCGGACCGACGACCGCGGCACGCATGGACCCGTATATCCCGGAGTTCCAGGCCGCCGGCGGCTCACTGGTAACGATTGCCAAAGGCAATCGCTCGCGCGGAGTGGTCGACGCCTGCAAGACGTTTGGCGGCTTCTATCTTGGCTCCATCGGCGGTTCGGCGGCAGTGCTGGGGCGCGATGTCGTTCAGGCCATCGAGACGGTCGATTTCGCGGAATTCGGCATGGAGGCCGTCTGGCGGATCCGGGTGAAGGATTTTCCGGCCTTTGTCATCATCGACGACAAGGGTAACGATTTCTACGCCTCCAGGTCCGGATCATGAGAGCTCTGCGATGAAAACAGAGCCTGTCATCGGCGGTCTGAGGCGTCAGGCGTTCGACCTGCCGGCGGGCATCGTCTATCTCGACGGCAATTCGCTGGGGCCGTTGCCGCGCGCCGTGAAGGCGCGGCTCGACGAGGCCGTCGAGACCGAATGGGGCAACATGCTGATCCGCGCCTGGAACCAGGCCGGCTGGATCGACCTGCCGGGTCGAGCCGGCGAAAAGATCGCCCGGCTGATTGGCGCGCCGGCCGGCTCGGTGATGGTCGGCGATTCGACATCCGTCAATCTTTTCAAGGC
>DATHRP010000577.1:0-4290 GCA_035465195.1 Afifellaceae bacterium
GGCGGCGGAGCGCGGAAATAGACGTCTGTGAGCAACTCTTCCAGCAGGGCGACGTCCGGCGGCGCGCCCGAACGCGCGACCGATCCGTCCGGGTCATAGGCCCGCCCCGTCTTCTCCTGCATCCAGTCGTCGATCAGGGCGTTGCCGGGGCCGCAATCGAACGCGATCAGCGTGCCGTCCGATCCGATCCAGGTGATGTTGGCGACGCCGCCGATATTGATGAAGGCCGACGGGCCGGAGAAGCCCGCCGTTTCGGCGAGTGCACGGTGGTATGCCGGAGCCAGCGGTGCGCCCTGCCCGCCGGCCGCCATGTCGTCGGCGCGCATATCCCAGACGACCGTCATTCCGAGACGGTCGGCGAGCGCGGCGCCGTCGCCCAACTGTATCGTCAGGGCGCGGGCGGGGTCGTGGAACACCGTCTGGCCATGGAACCCGATCGCCTCGATCGTTTCCCCCGATAACTGGAAGTCGGACAGGAACCGTTCGACCGCTTCCGCATGGCGTTCCGTGACCATGGTCTCGGCGCGCGCCATTGCGGCCGGCCGTTCCTCACGTGCCGCCACGGTGCGCGCCTCGGCGACCGCTGATCGTACGATTTCCCTGTCGGCTGCGGAGAACGCATAGGTGCGGAAAGGGCCGAACCGTGAGACGGTCGTGCCGTCGGTGTCGATCAGCGCCACGTCGACGCCGTCCATCGACGTGCCGCTCATGAGCCCGATAACCGTATGAATCCGTGCCATTCAAATGTCGATTGGTTTGGGTGGCGGGCTCATGTTATGAGCCGCCGCACACGTCTGACAATGCAAGATCACGATTGCACCGATGAGCCAGTTCAAATCCGAGTTCCTCCGCGTTCTGAGCGAGCGCGGCTTCATCCACCAGCAGTCCGACCCCGAAGGGCTCGATGCGCTGTGCGCGTCGCAGGTCTGCCCGGGCTATATCGGATTCGACTGTACCGCGCCCAGCCTGCATGCCGGGAGCCTGGTCCAGATCATGCTGCTCTACTGGCTGCAGCAGACCGGGCACAAGCCGATCGCTTTGATGGGCGGCGGCACGACCCGCGTCGGCGATCCGTCCGGCAAGGATGAGAGCCGCAGGCTGCTCTCGGCGGAGGAAATAGAGAACAACAAGAACGGTATCCGGGTCGTCTTCGAGCAGTTCCTGACCTTCGGAGACGGCCCGACGGATGCCATGATGGTCGACAATGCCGATTGGCTGCTGAAGCTCAATTACATCGAGTTCCTGCGCGACGTCGGCCGCCACCTTTCGGTCAACCAGATGCTGCAGCGCGATTCCGTCAAGCTGCGCCTGGAGCGCGAACAGCACCTTTCGTTCCTCGAGTTCAACTACATGGTGCTTCAGGCCTATGATTTCGTCGAACTGCACAGGCGCTACGGCTGCCGGCTGCAGATCGGCGGATCCGACCAGTGGGGTAATATCGTGTCCGGCATCGATCTCGGCCGGCGAATGGACCAGGCCGAACTCTTCGCGCTCACCTCGCCGCTGCTGGCGACATCGTCCGGCGCCAAGATGGGCAAGACGGCCGACGGCGCGGTCTGGCTCAACGCCGACATGCTGTCGCCGTTCCACTATTGGCAGTACTGGCGCAATACCGAGGATGCCGATGTCGGCCGATTCCTGAAGCTGTTCACTGTGCTGCCGCTCGATGAAATCGCCCGGCTGGAAAAGCTCGAAGGCTCGGAGATCAACGAAGCCAAGAAGATCCTGGCGACGGAAGCGACCGCACTCGTCCACGGCCGGCAGGCGGCCGAAGAGGCCATGGAAACGGCGCGGCGCACCTTCGAGGAAGGTGCGGTCGGCGAGGCCCTGCCGAGCGTAGAGGTCACTGCGGACCAGATCGCCGGCGGGATCGGGCTGCTCAGCGCCTGCGTCGATGCCGGACTTGCCGCCTCCAACGGCGAAGTACGCCGCCAGGTGCGAGGCAAGGCGGTGCGGGTCAACGACGAGCTTGTCGAGGATGAAACGCTGACGCTGACCGCCGACCACCTGAAAGACGGCGTCATCAAGCTCTCGATCGGGCGCAAGCGGCACGCTCTGCTGAAGGTCGCGGCCTGACCGCGCCCCCTATTTGCCGTTTCCGAAAATCCGGCGAACGAAGCCCGGCGTCACCGCGGACGCGACATTGAGCTTGAGTTCCGGCGAGCTGAGCGGGCCGGCGAGGGTAAAGGCAACGCCGATCAGCCCCTTGCGCTTGCGCGCGCCGAGAAGGTCGCCGAGCACGGGAACCGAAGCCGGCAGTCGGTTCAGCCCGTTGGTGGGAACGATGGTTCCCCGGACGGACATGTAGCGGGAGTCCAGGTTGATAGAGCCGCGTGCGGTCGCGTCCAGCCCGTCCGCCGTCACGGAGGCCTTGCCGATCGCAACCACCGGTCCCTTGCGGCTGAATGGAATGCTCATCCGCCTGACAAGGATATTGCGGTCGCCTTCGCGGACGCGGAAGCCGTAGATGCCGACATGACCGTTGCCGTCGACGACGTCCGGCGGGCCATTGAACTTGACGTTTATCGAACCACCGTAGGCCGTGCGATAAACATTGAGAAACCGAAGGATCGCACCGGCATCGTTGAAGCTCGCCGTCACAAGGCGCTCGCCGCTTTCCGTGTCGGGAGCCAGGTTGATACCGTTGCCATCGTCCGCACCGGCGCTCACGGACAGCGCGTCGATCTGACCGCCGGTCAGGGCAGCGGTTCCCGCCACATTCTCGATAACCGTATCGTTATGTCCGATCAGGCGGCCGATTTCGAAGCGGAGATCGATCGGCGGCGGATCGGCGGCTGCGGGCGCCTCCGGGTGCTGCAGCGCCGACACGATGCCGCGCAGGTCGACCGCCTCGCCCCTGACATCGATCTTCAGCCTGGCGCCGACGCGGGTAACGGAAATGTCGAAGTCCTCGTCAGGTCGAAGGCGTATATCCCGCGCATCCAAACTGGCAAGGCGGCCTTCGGCGTCGATCTCGACATCGCCGGAAGCCCTGAAACCGTCGCCGGTGAGCCTTATCCGGCTGATCTCCGTGCCGTCCGGCCCCTTTTTCACCCGGGCTTCCAGCTTGGCCGCTACGCCGGGAAGCTTGTGCCAGCCGACGAACGGCAGGTTGATGTCGGTTGGCGTGAGATCGAGTGCGATATTGTCGAGACTTGTCGCCGCCGGGTCGAGCAAAGCGACGACCGGGCCGCTGACGAACGGACCGAGATCTATTCCGAGTTGGCGGCGGGCCTCCTCGTCGAGCGTCAGGCGCGCTGCCTGTGGACCCGCGCCGCCTGATGATGCGAGCTCGAGTTGGGCCGGGATCCCGTCGATGACCGCGTTGCCGGAAATCGTGAAGTTCTCGGTGGTGCCCGCCAGGTCGAGGTCGGCGTGGCTGATGCGGCGTCCGCCGGGCAGCGGCGCTCGACTGCCGAAATCGGTCAAACGAAGCGCGAAATCGGCGCGGACGTCCTTTTGTGTGATCGGATTGCCGAGCGGGATCTCGGCGAACAGCTCAAGCCGCCCGTCGCCGGAGAGATCGGCCGGGTTCAGGCCACGATCGGCGGCAATGGAAAGCGGCCCCGAATTCGAGAGGTGAGCCAATACGGTGGCGGAGCCGGTCATCTGGAGATCGAGATATCCGACGGCACCAGGCTTGCCGAGATCGGGCACGCGGAAATGCGAATTGCCTATCCGTGCGTTGCCCGACCCAGGCACGGTCACCTCGGCCTCGTCCAGGCGGGCAATGATCGCCGCATTGTCGAATTCCACCGATCCGGACGGGCTTCTGATCACCGGCAATTGCGGTGTCGGGGTGAACTGCGCGTCGCGGAACGGAATTTCGCCCACCAGCGCATTGGACGGCAACCGCCGGTCCTTTCCCTGCGGGCCGAGATACAAGGCCGGAAGCGTGATCTCGAGCCGACCCGGCCCTGCCAGCCCGGCCTGCACATTGTCATGGAACCAGTTACGAGCCTGGCGCGCGACCATCGGAGGCCACAAAGCATGGATCATGCGCGGCGTTGTCTCGCCGATTTCCAGGACGCCTCCCAGGCCGGGATCGGACCCGGCCGCCACGAACTCTCCGCGCAGCGATGCGCGGCCTTCCGGCCCCGAGACGATCGCCTCCTGCAAGGCAATCCTGCCGGCTGACGGATCGATGGTCACCACGGCATGGCCCCGGTCCAGGCTGACCGGTTCGTCATTCTCGCTCATGCCGGGAAGAACGCCCTTGGCCAAAGTCGCTTCGAACGGGACCGGCCGGCCGAACTCGCCCATTGCGAACGTTCCGGCCAGCGACAGCTC
>DATHRP010000578.1:0-1520 GCA_035465195.1 Afifellaceae bacterium
AGGATAGTGGAGCCGGTCGTCGTCACGCCCGACACGGATTCGAAGATCGCGTCGGTCAGGCCGATGCCGGACAAAACGAAGGGCAACGCCGCGAACAGCGGCATGACCGTCCATGCGCCCGACGTCAGCAGGTAGGCCTGGCGGGCGTCGATCCGGTATTCCGGCGAGCGGTTCGCCAGATAGAGCGTGGCGCCGAAGAACAGGGTGATCGTCGCCGACAGGATGAACTGCACGGCGTCGGCCGGATCGACGGCGGCCGGCACCAGCATCGCCGCGCCCAGCCCGATCAGAAGCAGTCCGATGACGTTGGAAATGGTCGGCATTCCGCGTGTCCTTGGGGCCGCGGGGGGCCGCGGGCGGGGCCGGGGCGGCCTAACCGTCGAACTTGGAGTGAATTTCGGTGGGCTTCAACTCTTCCAGTTCCTGCCTGAGCCAGCGCACTTCGTGCTCGATGGCGTCGAGCCGCTCCTTCAGCCTGATGTAGAACCAGAACGCGGTTGCCGCGACCAGCAGGATCGCGAAGCCCTGAATGGTGTCCATCGTGACAGATCCGTATTTGTTGCCTCTGTGCGGGAAAGATAGCGATTTGCCGGCCGGATTCACATGCTATCCTGCCCGTTGGGCCGCATTGCCGCAGCGGCCCCGCCAAGACGATTTCCAGGAGATGCCCCGCGATGCCGACCGAAACCGCCCACCTGGCGTGGGACGAGGCGTGGAAGACGCCGGAAACCCGAGCAAAGTGGCTGAAGCCCCATCCCGGCGTGACGGCCTGCGCGGCCAGGCTGCGGCTCAAGGGCGCAGAAACCGCGCTCGACCTAGGCTGCGGAGTCGGACGGCATGCGCTGGCGATGGCCTCGCTCGGCTTCCGGACGACGGCGTTCGACGCGTCGGAGGCGGGCCTCGCCCAGGTGCGCGCGGAGGCGGGCCGGCGCGGCCTCGACATCGCCACGGTATCGGGACGGATGACCGAGTTGCCGTTTCCGGACGGCGCGTTCGACTATGTGCTTGCCCACCACGTGATCTACCACGGCGACCGGAGCGTGGTGGTAAAGGCGATCGCGGAGATTTTCCGGGTGCTGACGCCGGGCGGAACTTTCCAGGGCACCATGCTCTCCAAGCGCCGCCCCGAATACGGCGTCGGCCAGGAAGTCTCGCCCGACACCTTCGTGCAGCCGAACGGCGAGGGCGACAAGATCCACCCGCACTACTATTGCGATGCGGCCGGGCTGGTCGAGCTGTTCAGGGATTTCGAGCTGACGTATCTCGAAAACATGGGCGAGGACGGGTCGTGGCACTGGCACATGGTGGCGGAGCGGCGGGGGTAGGGGCGCGGGTCTGTTGACTGGCGGGTTGCGTTGCGGGGCTGCCAAAAGCCCTTCATCGCCGTCGGTCAGGTCTCAGCGAACGACAGCCTTGAGCTGTGATCAAAGACATCACATTATTAGACGAGATTTAGCCAAGGCATTTTCGCATAAGAACATTTAGCGGAATCCACCGCTTGCCAAGCCATAATAAATACG
>DATHRP010000579.1:0-4341 GCA_035465195.1 Afifellaceae bacterium
CTTAACCATTTCGGGCCCTGACAACCCATTCGACGCCGTTCCGGGTAACCCTAATTTGCGGCCGTGGGTTGGCGTCGTAGCGAAAAATCCATCAAAAACATGCATTTGCTGCATCACTATGTGATCGCAGCCCGGCAGACTGCCCAATGATGCGCCCCGCCCGAACGGACCGGCAGCCGGAGCCGGCCAAGGATCGGGGCGACCGGCCCGTCTTACGGTCAATTCGAGCGAACCGGAGAAAACCCATGCCCCGTCACCCCATCGCAAGCGTCCTGATGCTTGCTGCTCTCGCCCTGCCCTCCCTGGCGATACCCGTGCACGCCCGCGACATGATCCGGCACGGTGGTGTTCTCGGCGAAGCGCCGATCAGCGTGAACGTCAGCTTCAACATCCAGATGCCACTCGACAGCCTCGACGAGGCGGCCATCGTCGAAGCGCAAAAAAACGGCAGGGCATTGATCTACCGGCTGGCGCGCAACGAATGCGAAACGCTGCTGCAGGAAATCGCAGAGACCTGCCGGCTTACGAACCTCAACGCCTCAACGCAGATCCCCCAGCCGCACCGGATGAACCCGCTCTACATTAACCTGAGTGGCAACGCGCAGTTCGCAATCAGCCTGAAGGCGGAACAGTAAGCGCGCCACGGGCCGGACCGCCATTGCGGCGGACCGCGCTACCGTGACAGGCTGCCGGTCCGATACCACCGCAGAATCCTAGCGCAGCCCGTCCATGCATCCGCTTCACATGGCCTTCACGATCGGTCTCGCGCCTCTCGATCCCGACGACTGGATCGAGGTCGACGACCGTCTCGAGTACTATCTGGCGGAAAAGGACCGGCTTCTTTTGGAAATCCCGGACAGGGTTTTCGCGGAAGAGCCCCAGACCCGGGCGTCGCAGCAGGAAATCCTGGACAGGCTGGCCGATCAACTTGGCCGACGTTTCCCGAATACCCATGCCTGCGACGGCAAGCGGATGACGGTCAACGGGTCCCGCCAGGTCGACCTCCGGTCCGGCGAAGCGCCGCTCCGGCTGGCGTCGAGGCTGGTCCAGGAGGACCTCGTCATCATGCGACGCTCGGACGCCGGATGGCGGCTCGCCGCAGCCTCGCTCTGCTTTCCCCCATCATGGTCGCTGCGGGAGAAATTCGGCAAGCCGCTCCACGAGATCCATGCACCGGTGCCGGGTTTCGGGCCAGGCACGCGCAACGCGGCGCTGATCGGCCGCATCTTCGACAACCTCAAGGTCGAGCAACCGGTGCAACGGCTGAACTGGGGCATTTACGCCAACGCCGATCTCTACCAGCCGGACCGATCGGCCGAGCACGGCGTTCCGGGACCCGGCGGCGCCGCGAGCCACTATTTCCGCATCGAGCGCCAGACGTTGCGGAAAATGCCGGTCTCCGGCGACATATTGTTCACGATTCGCATTCATCTCGATCCGCTGGAGGCCTTGCGATCCCGGCCGGAGGCGATCGGCCCGTTCGTCGATCAGCTGCAAGGCCTGGATGATGCGGAACTGGCCTACAAGGGCCTGGCGGGACGACGTGCCGAACTGATCGACGCACTGGCCGAATTCGCATCCGCGTAAACCTTAATCAGCATTACCGCGTCCGGACACTTCAGCCCCGGGGTCAGGAAAACCGCGGCATCCAGGGATACTGCGGCGGCTGCGGGCCGGATCGCGACAATTTTTGTCAAATTCGACCGAATCCATTAAGCGGCGGCAAAGGGCGCGCGTTTAATCGTCGGTAACGGTTTGCGGTCCGAAGGAGCAAGAAATGAAAAGCAAGACTGTACCGATCGATCTTTCCCGGCGGCTGGCGCTTCAGCGTCTCGGGCTTGCGGTGGGAGCGGCCTATGTCGCTCCGGTTATCATGAATCTCAGCGACGCCAGGGCCAGTTCCGGTGGCGGAAGTGGCGGCGGTGGTTCCGGCGGCAGCGGCGGCATGGGCGGCGCAGGCGGAGGATCGTCGAGCATGCCTTCCGAGCCAAGCACTTCGATGATGAGCAGTCCTTCGTCGAGCGATTCCGCCGATGCTGACGGAAGCGGCGGCACGACGATCCGGAAGACCGCCTCGGCGGTCGCCAAGGTTCCGGGCAAGGTGTTCAACGGCGTGAAGGGACTTTTCAGCCGCTGACCCATCGGTGGCCTTTTGAATTCCGGAATGCCGGGCCAGATCATGGCCCGGCATTCCGCGTTTTGGCGTGCGTGCGCCGGCACGCTAAGATTTCTCTCGTGAATCACCGAGGGCCCCGCTTGGCGCACTATCGCTTTTCCGATCTGCCAAAACCGGTCGACGTCGACCTGCCGGCCGACATGCTGGCCGCAATTCGCGCACTGTTGCCGGGCTGGCCGATCGAACCGTGGCACGCAGACGACCGGCCAAACCCGGTCCTGCGGTTTTCGGCCGAGAAACGGAAATATTCGGTCACCGGACCATGGGTGCCGGAGCCCATGCTGCGAACCGACCGGGTCGATGCCACCTGCGGGTTCATCGCCGAACTGATCCGCGCCTATGTCAACGAGATTCCCGAACGCCTCTGCCTGCATGCCGCGTCGGTGGAGATCGGCGGGCGGCTGGTTCTGTTCCCGAGCACGCACAGGGCCGGGAAAAGTGTCCTGTCCGCTGCCCTTGCGAGCGCCGGCTGCCGGCTGTTCGGCGACGACATCGTGCTGATCGACCCGCTCGACGGCACGGGCATATCCGGCGGCGTATGTCCGCGCCTGCGGTTGCCGCTCCCGGACAAGCTGCAGGCGGATACGCGCTCGTTCATCGCCGCCAACAGCGGCCCGACGGGCAAGCGCTACCGTTATCTGACGCTGGGCGAATCCGCGCTGGCTCGCAAGGACGAACGGTTGCCTATCGGCACTTTCGTGATGCTGGAGCGCGCCGATACCGGCCCGGCGCGGCTGGAGCCCCTTGACCTGGCCGACGCCCTGAAAACGGTGATCTGGCAGAATTTCGCCCGGCAGGAGGCTTCGACGCTCATCCTGGAGCGGCTTTACGCGATTGTCAGGCGCACCGGCGCCTACCGGCTGGTCTACAACCGTCCGGAGGATGCCGTCCGGCTGCTTCGCGAACGTTTCGCCGAATGGCCCGACCTTGCCGCCGATGTTCGCGACGCCGAACCCGTCTCACCGGACCTGCAACGAGCGGCGGGCCCCGAACGGCATGACGGGAAGCCGGGGTTCCGCCGCAAAGCCGGGGTCGCGGAACTGGAGATCGGCGGCCAGACGTTCCTGGCGGACAATGAAAGCGGGAAGATCAGCCACCTCAACCAGACGGCCTCGGCAATCTGGCATCTGCTTGCCGAACCGATGAGCCGGGACGAGATCGTCATGCTGATGAGCGCGGCATTTCCGGACGTCGCGCCGGAGGCGATCGCCGCAGACGTAAAGACCTCGCTCGACATTCTGGCGGCGGCAAGCCTGGTCGAACTGCCGGCCGCTTAGCCTATCGACCCGAGGGGGTCGCTTCACTCCACCTTCGCGCCCTGGGCAATCCATGCGCCGAGGGTCTGCCGATCCTCGTCCGTCATCTCCGTTTCGTTGCCGAGCGGCATGATGTCGGATAGCACGGTTTGGCGATTGATCTGGACGGCGTAGCGGCGAAGCTGTTCCGGGGTCTCGAGCATGATGCCCTTGGGCGCGGTCTCGAATCCCTCGTGCAACGGTTTCTGCGCATGGCAGACCACGCAATGGGTATCGATGATACTCTGCACCTCGGCGAATTCGACCTCCTCGCCCGTGCCGGCGAGATCGGGCCGGTAGCCGGTGACCGCGACCAGCAGAAGCAAAAGCACGGCTGCCGCCGGAAGCGAAGCCTTGCCGTCCCAGCCGAGCGTCCCGGCGTCCATCTCGTTGAAGAAGTGGCGCACCAGCGCACCGGCGACGACGATGCCGAGCGCGATCACCGGCGCCCACGGGTGGCTGAAAACGGTCGGATAATGGTTCGAGACCATCATGAAGATGACCGGCAGGGTGAGGTAATTGTTGTGCAGCGAGCGCTGTTTCGCCTGGAATCCAAGGGCCGGATCTGGCTTGCGGCCTTCCATCAGGTCGGCGACCACCTTCTTCTGGTTCGGGATGATGACCCCGAAGACGCTGACGGCCATGATGGTGCCGATGAAGGCGCCGATATGCAGGAAGGCGGCGCGATCGGAGAAGACGGCGTCATAAAGGAACGTGGCTGCGGCGATCAGCAGGAATACCGCCACCGCGAGCGGACCGGTCTTCGAACCAAGTGGCGACTTGCAGAGCTGATCGTAGATAATCCAGCCGACGATCAGCGAGCCGACGGAAATGCCGATCGCCTGCCAGGGCGCCAGGTCGATCTTGCCC
>DATHRP010000580.1:0-1862 GCA_035465195.1 Afifellaceae bacterium
GCCGTCGCGCGGCGCGGCCTTGGCGCGGCGCATGACCGCCTTGATGCGCGCGAGCAGCTCACGCAGATCGACGGGTTTCGCCAGGTAATCGTCGGCTCCCATCTCCAGGCCGACGATGCGGTCGATGACGTCGCCCGCCGCCGTCAGCATGATTATGCCGGTCTCGCAGCTGCCGCGCAGAAAGCGTGTCAGCGACAGGCCGTCCTCGCCGGGCATGTTGACATCGAGGATGACGACATCGGGCTCGCCGTCCTCAAGCAGCGCGCGCAAAGCTTCGCCGTTCTCGGCGCCGCTCACCGCGTAGCCGTGATGTTCGAGATATTCGCACAGCATGTCGCGAATATCCTGCTCGTCGTCGCAGACGATGATGTGGCCGTTGCTTTCCAAGTCGAGCCCCGCTCAAGCCGTCTCCATTAATCAGATCGGAGACGGTTTGGCAAAGCCCTCCGTCAGACCCGGACCTCGTCGCGGAGGCGGAGCACGAAATCCCTGAGCTCCGCCGGCCTGATCGGCTTTTCCAGGAAGGGCCGGCCGCTCGCCTCCAGGAAGCCCCGGGCACGCGGGCTCATCGTGTCGCCGGTCATGAAGCCGAGTTTGCCGACGAGATGGGGATAGCGCTTCTTCAGCTCGGCGAAGAGTTCCGGGCCGTCCATGCCCGGCATTTTCAGGTCGCTCAGGATGACCGCATACGGCCGCTTGCGCAGTTCCGACAGGGCCTGGTGGCCGGAGGCGGCGTGGGTCACTTCGAAACCGTCATTGCCGAGCGTCTCGCCGATGAATTCGGCGACATCGGATTCGTCGTCGACGATCAGGATCGCCGTTCCGTCGCCGAAGGTGGCCGCGTCCTCGCCGCCGTCAAGCCCGGCATCGGCGGAACTGCTTGCCGGAAGCCGCACGATGAACGTCGACCCGCCCATGTGATTGGCCATCACCCGGATCGACCCGCCCTGGGTCTCGACGATCCGGTGGCAGAAGGCGAGGCCGATACCGGTGCCGGCGCCGACATCCTTGGTCGTGAAGAAGGGCTCGAAGATGCGCGAGCGGATTTCGTCGGGAATGCCCGGTCCGTTGTCGGTGATCTCGATAAGGACCTTGGTCTTCTTGCGGTTGGGACGGGTGATGACGCTGATCCGGCGGTCCGCGTCGCGATCGTGCAGCGCCTGCTCGGCATTGACGAGGAGGTTGATGAAGACCTGGCTCAGCTGGTCGGGGTCGCACCAGACCGGCGGCAGATCCGGAGAGAGGCTGAGACTGAGGTCGATATTGCTGGCGCGGATGGCGTAGCCGGCCATTTCCAGAGCGCTTTCCAGCATGTCGTTGACGGAGGCGTTGACGGTACGGGCCGGCTGCTGGCGCGCCATGGCGAGGAACGTCTTGACGATGCGGGCGCAGCGGTCGGCGGCATTGCCGATCTTCTCCGCCCGCTTGCGCGTCCTGTCGTCTTCGGCGGTTTCCTTCAGGAGAAGCGACTGGCCGACGACGACGGAGAGCGGGTTGTTGAGCTCGTGGGCGACACCGGCGAGCAGTTCGCCCAGCGCCCGCAGCTTTTCGCTCTGGTGCAGCGAATCGCGCTGCCGGCTCAGTTCGTCCTCCATGGCGATCCGGTCGGTCAGATCGACGGTCTGGGAGACGACGACTTCCTCGCCCTGGAACTCGATAAGCCGAGACGAAACGAGGGCTCGCATGATCTCGCCGTTGCTTCGGATCAGATCTACCTCGAGATCGTCGACGGCCTTCGTCTGGCGCAGGCGGGCGATATAGTCCGCCCGGTCCTTTGCATTCACGGACTAGTCCTAGGACGACCGGGCCTCGCCGAACAGCGCCCACGTCGCCGGGGTGCGGTAGAGGATGCTGCCGGCGAC
>DATHRP010000581.1:0-15246 GCA_035465195.1 Afifellaceae bacterium
TCAGGTTTTCTGTCAGGTTTTCCAGCACGCAACGCCTCTTATCGGTTGAATCGTCAGCCCGGAACATGGCGATGATCGGCCGTTTTGGCTAGGGGCAATTGCGAGGCCGAAATTGTCATGGGGGAAAACGATGCCGCCTCGCGCGCTGTCCCGGTCGCGCGCGAGCAAGGGGGCTTGCGTAGAAAGGTTTTCTCCGCTTGTGTCCGCCAGGGTTTATTCGTTTGGCGATCGGTGAGGGATGACGGTACGGGGCACGGGATTCAAGGAGGATCTGCCGGCACTCGCAAGTCGTGCTTATGAAGTGGCGCTCGGCAAGTGCCGCGGATGCACGAACTATCACATCTACTGGCCGGTGCGCCGTGCCGCCGGCATTATAGGCGGGAGTGACGCGGATCGGGTGGCTATCGTCGAACAGATCAAAAAAATAGCCCGGCCTCGCCGTGGAGGGCGATTCCAGCGCCGGAACGTTCTCATATCGGGTGCCGCCGACACCGGAATCCTGTCTGCTGTCGCCGAAGGACTTTATGCGGCAGGCGGCCGCGAAGCGCTTGACCGGACATCAATCGTGGTCGTCGACCGGTGCGCGACGCCGTTGATATTATGCAGCGAATACGCCGAACGGCACGGTCTCGACCTCACGATATCTCGAACGGATCTTCTGGCGTATGGACCGACCGACGGATTCGATCTGGTCATCGTGCATAGCGTTCTGGCTTTCCTACCCGAAACCGAACGCACGGGCATGTTGGCGAGGATGGCGGAATGGCTCAGGGGTGACGGCGTCATATTACTTTCGGCCAATATGCTGTACAGAAGCCGCGCTGACCGGGATAGGCGTTTCGATGAGGTGATCCTTCCCAAGGTGTGCGCCGCGGTAGCCGGTGGCCGCATCGTGCTACAGGAGGACGAGGCTGCATTCTTTGAGCGCTGCCGCCGACGCCATGACGGGATAGCCTATGACCGGAGTGGATTTGCAACGCTTGGCGAATTCGACCGCTTTGTCGAACGGGCGGGATTGCTGGTCGCTCACGTCGAGGCGCTGGCTCCTCGCTCTCAGAAGAATGCCGGTACACGGCCTCGACTAGCGGCCGTCCTGAAGCGCGGCGCGGGGTCGTAGCCCTCAAACGCCGACTAATGCGTGCAGCATCCGGCCAATCAGTATCCTTTCGGCCCTCAGGTCGAAGACCGCCGCCAGCAGTACGGCCTGTATGACGAAAAACAGACCGGATACGACAAGCGCACGGTCGCTACGGATCTTCAGCCGGTAAAGGATCGCAACTGCGAATCCGGCGGTTGCCACGGGCAGTCCGAGCAACGGGATGGCGGCTATATATAAAACGTAGAGCCAGACATGATCGAAGCGTTCGACCTTTGCCGATCCGGGGGACGCCGCCCGGACCTGGATCGCCAGGATCGCCGCCGCTGTTGCGGCACCGAATAGACAGATCAGTTCAGGAACGTCGGATGCCCGCTCCGGCAATGCAAGGCTCGCGGCACCCGCGAGCAGGAATAGGACCAAGAAGATCGTCGAGAGGAAAATTGTGGCATGAGCCGGCAGGTCGGGGGAAAGGGTGCTCTTTTGCCGGAAGGCGCGAACCAGTGCAGCAACGAGCACCAGGCACATGATCAGCGTGGCTGGCCTTGAAAGTGCCGACCAGCCCCAGATTCCCGCCGTCTGGATGAACGATGTTTCGGCGATCGGCCCCATGACGAAGCCGAGGACGAACGGTGCCCGCGGCCAGTCAGCCCGCTTGAGGAGAAAACCGAGCAGTGATGCGGCGACAAGCTGAACGATAGTCATCGCGGTTGGATCGTAGATCAGCGCGGCCGTAATCGCGGCAGCGATCGCAAAGGGTGCCATGGCTTCCCGGTTGATCGCCGACAGCCGCACGATTCCGGGAACAACGAGAAAGAAGAGCGGGATCGCAATCAGGTTGGCAAGCACGACAGTAGCCGCCAGTGCTATTGAAAGGCCGATATCCTCATTGACGAGATTCGGTCCGACACTGACGCCGGCAAGGGAAAGCGCGGCCAGCATGATCGCCATTGAGGAACTGCCGGGTATCCCGAAGAAAAGGGTCGGAACCATCGCTCCGCCTTCCTTCGAATTATTTGCGGCTTCTGGTGCGATAACTCCGGCGATCGCCCCGGAACCGAACGGGATTTCGGATTTCGTATGCCTGGCGGCGTAGGCGTAGGACAGCCAGACCGCAACGCTGGAGCCCAGTCCTGGCATAAAGCCGATCCCGATACCATAAAGCGTGCTTTGCAGGAGAACCCTGAGGTGTCGGAAAGTGAGAAACGCGCCCCGGAAGACATCGCGCACGGTCGTGCTGACGGCACGCCGATGGCTATCCTGATCGTCGGTCTGCCAGCGCGCTAACATTTCCGGAACGACGAACAGCCCGACAACGATGGCGGTAATGTCCAGTCCGTCGACCAGTTCCAGAGATCCGAACGTGAACCGCCGTGCGGCGGTCTCGATATCCAGCCCGACCATGGCCGCCAGCATGCCCGCCGCTCCGACGCAAAGACCCTGGAACAGGCCTTTTCGGGACAGCACTGAAACCATCGTCAGACCCAGCAGAGCGAGAACGAAAATTTCCGGTGGACCGAATGTGGTGATAAGCGGTCGGGCAACGGGGATGGCGGCGGCGAAAGCGATGGCGCCCAACACGCCACCGACGGCAGATGCGCTGAGGCTGGCACCGAGAGCCTCACCGGCACGTCCCATCCGTGCGAGCGGATAGCCGTCCAGGACAGTGGCGACGTCCGGACCGGTCGAAGGAAGGCCGTAGGCGATAGCCGGTATCGACGTCGCCGTATGGACGACGGCATGCAGCGAGAACAGGAATATCGCAGCAGTGGCCGGATCCCATAGGCTGGCGAGCGGAAACAACAGGATGATGCCAATCCGGCCGCCGATGCCGGGCAGAATGCCGGCCAGAAACCCGAAGCAGGTTCCCGATACCAGCGCGATGGCCGGCGACCACCAGTTCGCCGCGCCGATCCATTCCACCCAAGTCAAGTCGGTCACACGGTACGGCCGTTTCAGTCCGTGCCGCTACCAGTTCGCGAAATCGCAGTGATCCACCTGCGCTTCGCTGATTCGGCGGCCGCATTCGACCGCTTTTGCGAGCGAGGCCTTGAGCGTCGGACGGCCGGTCAGGAGCGCCTTAATCCGGTCGTCCACAGCGCTGCCCGACTCGGGGCTCAGGTACAGGCCAAGCTCCTCGTTTTCGCGTTGATAGTCCGGGTCGGAAAACAGCTGCTGCACTGCTTGGCGAAGCGCCTGGACATCGTCATCCGACGTGTTCGGCGCGGCCGCCAGGATTCGCCCCATGTCGTTGATCGTTTCCATCAGCTCGGCGAGTACGCCCGGCGCTCCGGGCTGCATATTGTCCCGCAGTGCTGGAATTCTAGCAAAGGTATCCGGATAATGGTCGGGTGAGATCTTCAGGATGGGGATGATATCGCCGCTCTCCATCAGTCCCTGGTTGCCTGCAAGACTGCCGACCATCAGATCAAGTTCTTGCGCTATGATGGCCTTGCGCTGGGCCGAGCTGCGAAACCCGTAGACAACCTTCAGCTTCATACCCGTCAGGGCACTTCCGAGCAGCAAGTCTATATCTGACGTGGCCCCCGACGCGCTCGTCCCCGCCAGCGCCTGTCCGTCGTACGTGCGCACACCCTCGAGGGTCGGCGGCGCAAACCCCTTCCGGACGCCATAGAAGCGCTGGTCGCGGCTCAAGCTGGCGATCCACCTGAAATCCTTGAGATTGAAAGCGTTCTCGTGCTGGTCGAGCAATTGCATATAGAGCATGGATGGGTGGAAAAGGCCGAGTGTGATCGAACTGCCATCCGCCTGCTGGACTTCCTGCGCGGCGAGCAGGCCACCGGCCTTGCGATTGTTCTGGATCGCAAAATCGGTCTGCGGAAGGATCAGTTGCAGATGCTTTGCCAAGGTGCGCCCGTAGGCGTCATGGCTGCCGCCCGGACTGCCGGCGATGATCAGCTTGACGGTCTTGCCCGCAAGCTTGTCGCTCAAATCGGACGCCGAAGCCGGCGGCACCAGCGCCAGCGTGCAGGCGAGCAACGCCGGAACAAGTGCTCTCCAGAATTTTTCACTCAACATCGGCTGGATTCCTCACGGATTGTCACGTCGGCAGATGCGGATTACTAGGCAATATCAAGGCCATGCGCAATCAGCAGTGTCACGTGCGGGCCGCGTCTCCACAGAGGTTTTGTCTCTCCGTCTTGTGGTTCAAGCGCGCATCGGGTTTTGCTATCACCATCTCGACAAAGTCGCTTAAACGCCGGAAAGAGCCTTGCTGATGGATATGATGCCGCCGGACGAACGCCGGAATCTGGTTCTTGTCTACGTTCCCGACCAGTTAAACCCTGCGGACTTCCGAGAAATCGGCGCTGCCGTACGCCAGCGGCGGCCTGACATTGAGACCATCGTGATGAATGCCGAGCGGCCCGACCCCCATGCGGTCAGGAAAGCGGCGCGCTGGCCTTCACTGATAGTCTCGCAGGGCAACCTGCTGAACTTCCGACCCCAGCGCGGAAAGGTCTATGCCGGCAAATCGGTCAACAAGGCGATGCAGTCCAAGCGGCTTCGCGACAACGGTGTGCCGACACCGCACGCGCGCACGTTCATCGGAAATGAAAGCTATACCGAAGAGGAGTTCGGGCCGTTTGTTATGGTCAAGATCACGCGGCTCGGCGTTGCCTCGGGCGGAACCGGTATCAAGCTTATGCACACACGCAACATTGCCAAATACAAGTACGAGATCCGCCTGCTGGAGGAGCGGACCCGGGCCCCGGTTCTGGTCCAGTCATTCGTCGACACCGGCCCCAATCCAAGCACATATCGGGTGCTCACTTTGTTCGGAGAAACCCTCTACATCAAGAAACGGACCCTGACACAGCCTTTTCATCTTCCCGTCCTTGAAACGGATATTGTCACGAATGAGGGCATGGTCACCAATATCGTCCGGGGAAAAGGTACTGCGAACACGGAGTTGGTTCGCGAAGATGATATATCGAAGCTTGCCCGGCAGGCTGCCGCGGCATTCCCCGAAAGTCCGATCATCGGCATTGATATCCTGCGGGAAGCAAGAACCGGCAAGCCCTACGTCATCGAGATGAACATCGGCAATACTTGGCACTTCTCCTCGCAGACTCCCGGTCGATTCCGCGGCAAGGCCTTGGCTGATTTCTTCAAGTCCTGGGACGTTGCCGCCGACGTACTCATTGAAAAGACGCTCGCCGAGGCCGAATAGCGATTATCTAAAATCCGCCAGCCTGAATGCCCGCCCGAATGAAAAAGGCGGGCCAGTGAGCCCGCCTCTCTCGCCTTCAACTTTGGACGCGGCCTAGTGTGCCAGATCGGCCCAGTTCTCGGTCCGGATCAGGTCAGGCGAATCAAACGTCGCACCATACCGGTCGGCCGTCAGAAGATCCGGCTGTTGCAGGTGAATCCGCCCGCCTATCATGAATATGTGCTCTACCAAGCCACTGTCGCTGTGAGAATCATCATCTCGCGAATGCCCGTCATATTCGGCATAGGCAGAGAACATCGTGCCGGCGAACCTGTGCTCGTATAGGGCACCCCAGTTTAAATTGGTAACCGGCCCCTGTCCGCCTGTGACGATATCTTCGGAATGGTAATAACCGAATTCGCCCTCCACCTTGTCGTTCGGCGTAACGAACCAACGGCCGATGGCCCGTGCAAACCAGGCGTCCGTCATCTCCGCATGGTTGTCGTCGCCTGATATGATATCCGAGAACCCGGCCTGGCCGTACAGCGTGATATTGTTCAGGTAATACTGGCCTTCGATGCCGAGGAAATAACGTGACTCCTCGCCCTCTTCGTTGAGGATCGTGCCTTCGGTGACGCCACCGAATATGCCGAGAGCGAACATTTCCGGATTGCGCCAGGCAAGGTGCCCTCCAGCGGTTACGTTATGTCGATTTTCAGTGTTGCTCGAACCGCCACTGTCTTCGCTCAGCCTGCCGATTTCACCGACAATATCGAACTGAGTTGCAAAACTTGGCGTCAGCCAGATATTGACCAAGGCTTCGCCGCCGAGCATCCAGCCGTCTGCATCATATCCGTCGCCGTCAGCAGTCGTGAGCGCTCCATAAACGCCTAGTATTCCACTGGTCTGGTACATATCAGGGGCCGCCGCCTGCGTCGGAACATACTCGTCCGGAAGATCAGCCGCTTGGGCAAAAGTTGCCGTGCCGAGCATCAGACCCGCACTCAGGCGGGCCAACGGTCCAGCCATAGAAAGGAACTTATTCATCATCAATCGCCCTTAATTTGCCCAAAACCTACTCACGAATTCAGGCAGCACAATCACCTGGCCACCAACACATGCTGGATCCCTAGCGATCAAATGTGACTCTGACCTTCACGGCAACCCAAATGCCCGGCCATCGCATGGAATTTACCGTACTGTGGCAAGGCAGCAACATTTCGCCACATTTTCTGCGCTTGTTTCGCAAGTACATTCAATCAGTACGATTATTCGAAGCCGACTGCTTTGCGGTAGCCTACTGCCCCGCGTCCGATTCCAGCCAATCCGACCCCGCCAGCAATGACCCGACTTCGCTGCTCCAGTTGCCATCGGCACGATGCAGAACAAGAGCCGGCAGCAGCTTGAGCGGCGCGCCGGACGCCCTGACGGCGGTCACCAATATCCGGCTCGCCGGTTCGCGCTGGCGCGGATGGACGGGGCGGATCGTGACTGCGCCGAATCGGCCGTCCAGTTCCGCGAGCACGTTGCCCACCGCGTCGGCCCTGTGGATCAGCGCCAGACGGCCTTTCGGCTTCAGAAGGCCGGCCGCCGTGCGCACCCAGTCCGCCAGCGTCGTGCCGGTACCGACATGGGCCAGTTGGCGGCGTTCGCTCGGGGACGGGCGAACCCGGCCGCCGACTCCGAAAGGCGGATTCATCGTCACCCATTCGGCAATGTCGTCGGCGAGCCCCGCGGCCTCGCGTTCCGGCCGCGCCGCGCCGATATCGGCGTGGATCCACTGGACCCGGCCGGCGAACTCGGCGTTCTCTGGCAAGGTCAGCGCCCGCCCGGCCATGTCGAGCAGGCCTTCGTCGAGATCGACACCGATTACCCGCAGTGCCGGCGCGCGCGCCGCCGCCGCCATGGCAACCGCTCCGCAGCCGGTGCCCAGGTCGACAAGGCACCCTACGGCACTACCCGGTATCAGGGCCTGGAGCAGGGCGGCATCCAGCCCCGCCCGATGGCCGCGGGCGGGCTGGATCAGCCGTATGCGGTTGCCGAGAAATCCGTCGACGGTCTCCGGTCCGTCCGGTCCAGTCGTCATTTTTCCCTGGCGGGTGGCAGTTCCGCCTCCAGACCGGCATCGCGCACCAGCCGCCTGGCGGCATCGAGACTGTCGTCGGCCACCAGCACGCGCTGCTGCAGGATACCGATCGAGCCCTCGATGATGCTCATGTTCTGGTCGACGATGGTAAACGGTATGCCGGCGTCGCCAAGGAGCGCATGGAGGAAGGACATCAGCACCGGGTCGTTGGATCGCAGAAGTTCTTTCATATGGACGACCTTACCGCCGTTGTGCCTGGCGACGAAGCCCTGATTTGTCTGACGTTGGTTTGTTTGTGCCGTGCCGGGACCGGGCGTCGCCGCCGGCTTGTGCCAATCTGTCGCTTTGAGCCCGCGAATTCCGGCTCTATGTTAGTCAAAACAGGAGTATTCGGTCGTGGGTGTGGTTCTATCCTGGGAAGACAGACAGCCGAGGCAGGCGTCGATCGATCCGCTTGTCGATGTGACGCGGGCCGACATGGAACGCGTCAATCGCGCGATCATCGCCCAGACCGGGTCTGACGTGACATTGATCCCGGAGGTTGCGCGGTCTCTGATCGATTCCGGCGGCAAGCGTCTGCGTCCGATGATCACGGTCGCGACCGCCCGTGCCTGCGGCTACCAGGGCGAGGGGCATGTCGATCTGGCGGCCAGCGTCGAATTCATGCACACCGCCACGCTGTTTCACGACGATGTCGTCGATGAAAGCGATACCAGGCGGGGCAAGCAGACCGCACGGCTCGTCTGGGGCAATCAGGAAAGCGTGCTGGTCGGCGACTTCCTGCTCGGCAAGGCGTTCCGCATGATGGTCGGCGTCGGCTCGCTGACGGCACTGGATATTCTTTCGACCGCCGCCGCGACGATCGCCGAGGGCGAGGTCATGCAGCTCGGCACGGCCCGCAATCTCGATACGACGGAGGACGAATATCTCAGCGTCGTGCGCGCCAAGACGGCAGCCCTGTTTTCGGCCGCCGCCGAGGTCGGGCCGGTGATCGCCGGCGCCCCGCGGGCCGAGCGCGCCGCGTTCCGCTCTTACGGCGCCAACCTCGGCATCACGTTCCAGCTGATCGACGATGCGCTCGACTATGGCGGCGCGACGGCCATGCTCGGCAAGGAAGTCGGCGACGATTTCCGCGAGGGCAAGGTGACGCTTCCGGTGCTGCTCGCCTATGGCCGCGGCACGGAAGAGGACAGGGACTTCTGGTCGCGAACGCTTATCCGCGGGGAAATCGGCGACGGCGATCTGGAGAACGCCCGCCGGCTGATGGACCAGACCGGATCGCTGACCGATACCCTGGAACGTGCCAGGCACTATGCGGCAATCGCACACGACGCACTTGCGCCGCTGCCGGATTCGGCCGAAAAAGCGGCCCTGCTCGAGGCGCTCGCATTCTGCGTTTCGCGCGCTTATTGAGCGATTTGGTCGGCCGCGCCTGAAAAACGCCGTGTGTTAAGGCTCTGGTGAAGGCTCGCGGGCGATGCTTGACCGTTGCCACGCCGGGAACGTCGGTTTATCCAAGGACGACGGCCAGAATCGGAGCAAACCATGCCGAAATACCATTCCAGCCGGAGTTTCAAGCGGTACGTCGCGGCAACCGCGATCTGGGTTTCCGCGCTGACGGGCAGCGGCAGCGCTGTTTCCGGCGAAGACGATATCGACCTCAATACGCTCTCCGGCGTCTATCTGGCGGCGCGCATTGCGGACGCCAACCGCGATTTCAAATCAGCCGGCTCCTTCTATCGGGCGGCGTTCAAGAACGATCCGGAAAACCTGTTCCTGCTCGACCGCACGCTCGTGCTGACGGCTGCGGAGGGCAAGGTCGAAGATGCCAGGCCGTTCGCCGACCTTCTGGCCAAGAAGGTGCCGAACAACCACGCCGCCAAGATGCTTCAGGCGGTGACGAGCCTGCGCGGCAAGAAATTCGCCGAGGCGATCGCACATTACGAGAAGGCCAACGGCAGCATCCTGAATGATCTGTCCAAGGCGTTGGTGATCGCCTGGGCCGAGTTCGGCCGCGGCGAAGTGGACAAGGCGATCGCGCTGCTCGACGCGACAGACGGCCAGCCCTGGTATTCCGTCTATACCGATCTGCATTCGGCCTACATCCTCGCGGCGGCCGGCCGATCGGCAGATGCCCTGTCCCGCTTCGAGACCGCCTACAAGCAGAACCGCAATGCGGTGCTGCTGGCCGATGCCTATGCCCGGGCGCTGCAGCAGACCGGCAAGACAGACGAGGCAAAGCAGGTCGTCTCCGATTTCAAGCTGCGTTTCCCCGACAATCCGCTGATCCAGAAAACGGACGTCGCCCTGCAATCGGGCAAGCCGTTGGCTCCGACGATCCGCACGCCCATGGACGGTGTCGCGGCGGCGCTCGCCGATATCGGCCTGATCATCGGCCAGGAAGGCAGCCTGGAGCTTTCCGCCTTCTACTATCGCCTTTCCCTCTACCTGCAGCCGCAACTGGCCGAGGGCATCTCGGCCATGTCGTTCGGCAACGTCCTGGAATCGAATGACAGGTTCGAAGAGGCCATCGGTGTCTACGAATCGGTCGATCCGTCCGCGGCCTACCGCAAGCCTGCGCTATTGCGCGCTGCCATCTCACTCGACAGGCTCGACCGCCCGGACGAAGCCCGAGCCGTGTTCGAGGAAATCCTCGATACCGGCGGCGGCAACGACGTACTGGTGCTGACGGCCTATGGCAACCAGCAGCGCGGGCGCGAGAAGTACGATGAGGCGTCGAAGCTCTACAGCCGCGCCATCGACAATATCGGCGAGCCGACGCGCCAGGACTGGACGTTGTTCTATTCGCGCGGGATAACCTACGAGCGGACCGACCAGTGGCCGAAGGCCGAAGCCGATTTCCAGCGGGCGCTCGAACTGTTCCCCGACCAGCCGCTGGTGCTCAACTATCTCGGCTATTCCTGGATCGACATGGGTCTCAACCTGGAGCCGGCCCTTGCGATGATCCGCAAGGCCGTCGAACTCCGGCCCAATGACGGCTATATCGTCGACAGCCTCGGCTGGGCTTTCTACAAGCTCGGTCGCTATGAAGAGGCGGTGGTCGAGCTGGAACGGGCCGTTTCGCTGCGTTCCAGCGATCCGATCATAAACGATCACCTCGGTGACGCTTACTGGAAAGTCGGCCGTGTGCTCGAAGCCCAGTTCCAGTGGCGGCATGCCCGCGATCTCGGCGCGGAAGACGAAGAGTTGGCGCGGATCAACAAGAACATCGAGCAGCAGACGCTGATCGAGGAAGATCCGGAGCCGAAGAATGAGAAGCGCGGCAGCCTGACCCAGCCCGGCAACCCGATGCACGCCGCCCGGCAGCAAGAGGCAGCGCCGGCCCGGCTCTGAGTACTGTGAGTGCCTCGCCGGCGGATATCACCCTTGAGGCGCCGGCCAAGATCAATCTTGCGCTCCATGTGACGGCGCGCAGGCCGGACGGTTATCACGATCTCGACACGCTGGTCGTCTTTGCCGATATCGGCGACCGACTTGTCGTCGCACCGGGTGATGGTCTTTCGCTGGCCGTCACCGGACCGTTCGCGGATGGTGTGCCGGCCGGACCCGACAACCTGGTCCTGATTGTCGCCGAGGACCTGCGCCGGACCGGCGATATCGGCGCGGGCGCTTCCATCCGGCTTGAAAAGCACCTCCCGTCCGGGGCCGGCATCGGCGGCGGCTCGGCCGACGCTGCCGCGGCGCTGAAAGGCCTGAACGCGCTCTGGAACGCCGGCCTGGCCGTGCAGGAGCTCGCTGAAATCGGGCTGCGCGCGGGGGCGGACATTCCGATCTGCCTGCATTCGTCGGGCCTGTTGAGCTCAGACGGCCAGGGCCGGACGCTCTCCTGGACGGGAGCACCGCCATTGCCGATGGTGCTCGCCTGGCCGTCCCGTCCCGTGTCGACTGCCGCGGTCTTTGCGGCGCTGCGCTCCGCGTCGAACGCACCGCTTTCCGGCTTCGACCCCGGACGGCTGGGCGACGTCAGCAGCGTCGTGGAGTATCTGCGGCAGACCCGCAACGACCTGACCGGTCCGGCAACCGCCATCGAGCCGTCGATATCCGATGTTCTGGACACCCTGGATGCCTGTCCGGGCTGCCTGCTGAGCCGGATGTCCGGTTCCGGCTCCTCCTGTTTCGGTCTGTTTGCCGATCATGCGGGCGCGGATGGCGCGGCGGCCGCCATTTCGAATGATCGTCCCGGATGGTGGGTGCGCAGCGCAGTCGCGCGCTGAGAATTAACCATCGCCGGCCCGATACGCTGGCACGCCTGCTTGACCGGCCGGGCCAGCCGTGGCACCCCTCCGCAACCGTTCGACCCGTATCATTCATTGCAAAGTCTACCGCGTGAGCGCATCGCAAGATCACACGTCGCCGCAGCGTTCGTTCCAGGGGCTGATCCTGACCCTTCAGCGCTATTGGGCGGATTATGGTTGCGTCGTCCTGCAGCCCTACGACATGGAAGTCGGCGCCGGCACGTTTCACCCGGCGACCACCCTGCGGTCGCTCGGCCCGCGGCCGTGGAACGCAGCCTATGTCCAGCCGTCCCGCCGGCCGACCGACGGCCGCTATGGCGAGAATCCGAACCGGCTGCAGCATTACTATCAGTTCCAGGTGATCCTGAAGCCGTCACCGCCGGATCTGCAGGACCTCTACCTGAACTCGTTGCGGGCGATCGGCATCGATGCCGCACTGCATGACATCCGTTTCGTGGAGGACGATTGGGAAAGCCCGACGCTCGGCGCCTGGGGGCTCGGCTGGGAATGTTGGTGCGACGGCATGGAGGTTTCGCAGTTCACCTATTTCCAGCAGGTCTGCGGCATCGATTGCGCCCCGGTATCAGGCGAGCTGACCTACGGCCTGGAACGGCTGGCCATGTACGTCCAGGGCGTCGACAATGTTTACGAACTCAACTTCAATGGCCGCCAGGGCAACGAGCGCGTGAACTATGGCGATGTCTTCCTCCAGGCGGAGCAGGAATATTCGCGTTACAATTTCGAATATGCCGATACAGAATTGCTTTTACAGCATTTTTCGGATGCCGAACGGGAATGCATGAATGTTCTCGAAGCCGGCCAGGCTGGCCCGGACGAGAGGCACCAAATGGTACTGCCGGCTTATGATCAATGCATAAAAGCAAGCCATTTCTTCAACCTTTTGGATGCACGTGGCGTGATATCGGTAACGGAACGCCAGAGCTATATCTTACGTGTCCGCGCCCTTGCCAAGGCCTGCGGTGAGGCTTGGCTGAAAACCGAAGCAGGAGGTGGTTAGGATGTCGGAGCAGGGTGTTGCCAACGGATCGGCGGCGGAGGCGCCGAAATTGAAGATGCTGATGCGGGTGCGGAACTGGAGCGTCAAAGCCCGCGTCAACCGCAGTGGTCGAGAGGAAGGCGAGACGATCATCCTGACCGGTCACATTTATGCGCCGACGATCGATCCCAACACGCCGCTGTCAAGGGCACGGGCAGAGGTCAAGCTCAAGTCTGCCCAAGACCGTATGTCCGTCAAGATCGGCAAGGATGAAACATTCATGTCGCTGCCGCTGGAAGATTTCGGAATGGAGCGGATCAGCGCCAAGATCAAGGAGCTTTGCGGCAGTTTCGACCTGGAACTGAGTGTCGAATTCGAGGCCGGCGAGACGACCGACCGGCAGCTGATCGACTACGCCGATTTCACTTTCTCGAATCGCAAGCCCGCGGCACCGGCGCAGCAGCGCCCGGCCACACCGGCGCCAGCCCAGGCCCCTGCTCAGGCACCGGCTGCGGCCGCCGCGGCACCGGCCACCCGTTGAGACGATGCCGGAGCTGCTGGTCGAGCTGTTTTCGGAAGAGATACCCGCCCGGTTCCAGTCGCCGGCAGCCGAAGACCTGCGCCGTCTGCTGACGACGGCACTGGTCGACAGCGGCCTGACATATGAAGGCGCGAAGGCGTTCGCGACGCCGCGCCGTCTGGCATTGACGGTGCACGGCGTGACCGCCCGGTCGGCCGATATCCGCGAGGAACGCAAGGGTCCGCGGGTCGGCGCGCCCGACCAGGCTGTGCAGGGGTTCCTGAAGTCGGCGGGCCTGAATTCCGTCGACGAGGCGACCGTCCAGTCCGACCCGAAGAAGGGCGAGTTCTATGTCGCCGTGATCGAGCGGCCAGGGCGCCCCGCCGAGGACATCGTCGCCGACGTGCTGCCGCCGCTCCTGCGCGATTTCCCGTGGCCCAAGTCGATGCGCTGGGGTGCCCGTTCGGCGCCGGCGGATTCGCCGTGGGCCGGCGCCGACGCGCAGGGATCGTCCAGCCTGCGCTGGGTTCGGCCGTTGCGCTCCGTCCTGTGCACGTTCGGCCCGGAGACCGAGGACCCGCAGACCATTGAATTCGAGATTTCCGGCCTGCGGTCCGGCAACGCCACCTGCGGCCACCGTTTCATGGCGCCCGAGCCGATCACCGTGCGCAGGTTCGACGATTATGTCGACAAGCTGGAAGCGGCGAAGGTCATCCTGGACCCGGACCGTCGGCAGGCGATCATCGCCGAGGACGCCCGCAATATCGCGTTCGCGCAAGGCATGGAGGTGATCGACGATCCCGGTCTCCTGGCCGAGGTTGCCGGGCTGGTGGAATGGCCGGTCGTGCTGATGGGCTCCTTCGACGAGGATTTCCTCGAAATTCCCGAGGAGGTGATCCGGCTCACCATCCGCGCCAACCAGAAATGCTTCGTTCTGCGCGATGCCGGCACCGGCCGGTTGACCAACCGTTTCATCCTGGTGGCGAACATCGCCGCGTCCGACGGCGGTGATGCCATCATCGCCGGCAACCAGAAGGTCATCGCGGCGCGCCTCTCCGATGCGGAATTCTTCTGGCAGCAGGACAAGGCCGTTCATCTCGACGACTGGGCGAAGAAGCTCGCCAACGTGACGTTCCACGAAAAACTCGGCAGCCAGGCGGAAAGGGTCGACCGCATCGCCGCCCTTGCCAGGCGGCTTGCGCCGTTTGCCGGCGCCGACCCGGACCTGGCCGAGCGCGCCGCGCGCCTTGCCAAGGCCGACCTTTCGACCGGGATGGTCGGCGAGTTTCCCGAACTCCAGGGCGTGATGGGCCGCTATTACGCGCTGGCCCAGGGCGAAAAGCCCGACGTGGCGGACGCCGTGCGCGATCACTACAGGCCACAGGGGCAGTCGGACAGCGTGCCGGATGCGCCGGTCTCCATCGCCGTCGCGCTCGCCGACAAGTTCGACATCCTTGCGGGCTTCTGGTCGATTGACGAAAAGCCGACCGGATCGAAGGATCCCTATGCCCTGAGGCGGGCCGCGCTCGGCATCATCAGGATCGTCCTGCAGAACGGATTGCGCATCCCGTTGCCGTCCGTCTGGTCGCAATTGGACCGCGAGACAGGCAATGATCTGCTGGCATTCTTCGCCGACCGGCTGAAGGTGCACCTGCGCGAGGAAGGTGCGCGCCACGACCTGATCGACGCGGTCTTTGCATTGCCCGGGCAGGACGATCTTGTCCTGATCGTCAATCGGGTGGCGGCGCTCGGCGCCTTTCTCGATACCGACGACGGCGCCAACCTGCTCGCCGGGTACCGCCGGGCCGCCAACATTCTCCGGGCCGAGGAGAAGAAGGGCACACTGCCGGACGATATCGACGCCGCGCCGGATCACGACCTGGTCCACCGGCGCGGCGAACCGCAGGAACGCGCGCTGCTTGCGACACTGGAATCGGCCGGGGCGCACGCGCGCGACCATGTCGCGCAGGAGGATTTCGAGGCTGCGATGCAGGCGCTTTCCGAACTACGCCCCGTCGTCGACGGTTTCTTCGACCATGTCACGGTCAATGCCGAAGACGAGGACCTCCGGCAGAACCGTTTCAGGATATTGAACGGGATCCGCCAGGCGACACTGGCGG
>DATHRP010000582.1:0-4337 GCA_035465195.1 Afifellaceae bacterium
AGCGCCAGGCGACCAGCGGCGCGTCGTGGTGGCGCGCGTCTGCCTCCGACAGGCCGAGATGGCGGCTGCGGGCCGCAAGCGCTACCGACATCGTCTCGCGGTCACGCCGCGCCGCCCGGCGGCGCTCCTCGGCTTTCGTCAGCCGCCCGCTACGGGTCCGCTCGACACCGGTCAGCGGCGGCCGGCCGCCGCGATTGACAAACCGGCGCCGGCGTTGCACCGGAACCTCGATTGCCTTCTTCATCACGCCGTCCGCCTGGGTTCAGTCGCACATGCCGCCGGCCATGCCGGCAATATCGAGTGGAGCGCCATCGTCCAGGTCGATCGGCTCGAAATAAACCGGCGCTCGCGCCAGCACGGAATAAATGTCGGCACCTGACGACGCGGGAGACAGCCCCCCGTCGTGTCCACGCGCCGCCAGCGCCGAGCGTCCGTCCGGCGGGTCTCCCATCAGCCGCGCGGTCAGGCTTGGACGCGGCATCCGCTGCCGGCGCAGAGCCGCGGCGACGGCCAGACCGCTGCGGCGAAGGCTCCCGGATCGCCCGGCAACGGGGTTGCGGGACGGTCGGCAAAACGGCGATAATTCGCAAGTCGTCATCGGCAGAATCCTTCCAAATGTTCCTTTTTTGTTCTATTTTATGCGTTGCGAATTGTCAATTCGTTTTGCATTGATCCTGACAGATTTTTCCCGTCTGAGATGTCATAATAGATATCCTGTTCAATCTGAAACAGATAAAATGTATTGATACATTCATATCGTATTGATATATTGATGCAAAACGCATTTTAGATATCTGCGGGTCGACCGGCCGACAGGAGGTCCGGGACATGAGCGAGGCGACGAAGACAGACAGGCTGCGCCAGGCGCGCCAGCAGGCGGGCTACCGCAGTGCAGCCGCCGCCGCCGCGGCGCTCGGCGCCAAGACGCCGACCTATACCGCACACGAAAACGGCACCAGGGACTTCGGCGACGCCGAGGCCGCCCGCTATGCACGCGCTTTCAACGTTGCCGTGGAATGGCTGGTCTTCGGCATCGAGGACGGAAAACCGGCACCGGTCGAAGAACGACAGCCTGCGCTCGCCGACCGGCTCAGGGGCCGCGACCGTAAGGGAGCGAGTGCCGGCCGACGTGTGTACGAACTCGACATGCGCGCCGGTGCCGGTTCCAGCGGCGCCGAGGCGTTCCTGGAAAATGTCACGCGCAACGGCGTCACCGTTTCGCAGGATGTCGTCGGCGCCGAATGGTCCATTCCCGCCGACTACCTGACCGGCGAGCTCAGGATAGGAGCGGACAAGGCCTGGATCGTCGAGGTGTTCGGCGATTCCGGCTACGAGCCAGCCAATCCCGGCGCGCCGGGATCGCTGTTTCCCGGCGACCGTGTCATCATCGATACCTCCGACCCGCGGCCGACGCCACCCGGCGCCTTCGCTGTCCATGACGGCGTCGGTCTCGTCATCAAGCAGGTCGAGGTGATCGCCAACACCGATCCCGTTCGGCTTCGTCTCGGCAGCCGCAATCCTTCCTACGCGCCCTACGAGGTGACCGTCGAGGAGGCACGCATCATCGGCCGCGTGCGCGGGCGAATCTCGGCAATGTGAAACCGGATCGCGCCTTGCACCGTATATGCTTTCAGACCGAACCCGGAGCTGAAACCGCATGAGCAATGCCACCGCCCGATTCTACAGCGAGATCGCGCCGTTCGACGACTTCGCCAGGATCACCGATCCGGGCGTCTACCGCCCGGTGCCGCCAGACTGGTGCATCGGCCTGACCGACGTCACCGGCTCCACCGAGGCGATCGCCGAGGGCCGATACAAGCAGGTCAATATGGCCGGTGCGGCGGCCATATCGGCGGTGATGAACGCACTCGACAGCCGCGAATTCCCGTTCGTCTTCGGCGGCGACGGGACGAGCTTCGCGGTCGCGTCCGCGCAGAAGGACGTAGCGGCAAAGGCACTGGCGCAGACGGCGACATGGGCGCGGCTGGAACTCGGTCTCGACCTTCGCGCGGCGATGGTGCCGGTCGCATCCATCCGCGCGGCCGGCCACGATGTCAGGGTCGGCCGCTTCGCCTCGTCCGACCATGTCAGCTACGCCATGTTCTCCGGCCACGGCCTGGAGTGGGCCGAAGCGGAGATGAAGACCGGGCGCTTCGCGCTGGAGCCGGCGGCGGACCACGACCGGCCTGACCTCACCGGCCTCTCCTGCCGCTGGCAGCCGATGCCGGCTGAGAAGGGCTGCATCCTGTCGCTCCTGGTGGCGCCCGGCGATGCGATCGACGAGGCGGGCTTCGCGGCGATCGTCGCCGAAATCCTCGCCATGACCGGCGAGGACGGTTGCGGCGGCAATCCGCTGCCGCAGGAGGGACCGCGCTTCCGCTGGCCGCCGGCCGGCGTCGGCACGGAAGCGCGCGCGGTGGCCCGCGGCGGATCAAGCCTCGGCCCCCTGATCCGGATCTGGCTTGAAAGCGTGCTCGCCATCGTCCTCGACAAGACCGGCCGCAGCCTCGGCGCCTTCGATCCGGCGACCTACCGCGCCGAGCTCACCGTCAACACCGATTTCCGCAAGTTCGACGACGCCCTGCGCATGACGATCGATTGCGAGCCGGCTCTGGTGGAACGTATCGAGGCGCAGCTTGCGGCGGCGGCGAAAGCCGGTCACGTGCGCTACGGCATGCACAGGCAGGAAGAGGCGCTGATGACCTGCATCGTGCCGTCTGCCCTCGCCAGCGACCACATGCACTTCCTCGATGGCGCCGGCGGCGGCTATGCCCGCGCGGCGGAGATGCTGAAGGGAGGATACGCGGCCTGACAGGACAGCGTCCGTTCGAGCGCCTTGTCCGGGATCGGACGATCGCTGCGAACTACCACTTCGCTTCGACCAGTTCCTCGATCTTCCGGTTGGCCAGGCTCCTGTCGCCCCAGATCGCCCTGGCGTCCGACGGGTACAGGACCTCGGTGCCCTTCAGCGATCGATAGGCGGTTCGCCCGGCCGGCTTTGGTCCGATCATGACATGAGACGTTTCGGCGGCCGAGACCACCAGCGCCGGCGCTCCCACCTTCGATTTCAGCCATTTCTGGTACTGGTCGTATTTTCTGCGCGCCTGTGTGCCGGCGCGGCGCAGGCGATCTGCCTCGGAGCCCGCAGACTGCGCCTCCCGCTCGGCAAGCCAGCCATCGTCGACGGCGCGAGCAGGCGTTTTCATGCACTGGTCCTTGGACAGGGCCGCATAGGATATGAACGAGGCGGGCACGCCTTCCGGCAGATTGGCGACCGACTGGACATTGTATCCCACGAGAACGACGCCGGAGAGCGTCACGCCGTCCGCCAGGTTGAGGTTCCAGAGCTTCGTATCGTAGGCGCCGAGGATCAGGTAGACCGGTTTCTCGGTTTCGGTGACGAAGACATCGATCACGTGGGCCCAGCTCGCATCCGCGATCCTGTCGGCTGCGTCGGATTCGCCGAATGCAGCCGTGTTTCTCCTGTATTGCTCGCTCGCTCCGCGGGCGACGAGGTACATCGGTACTCTGTAGCCCCCGTCGGCTGTCACCGACACGATCTTTGCATCGGGAGCCGGCCTGGGCATCTCGCATCTGCGAGCCGCGATCCGCTGCACGATTTTGGCCGGAGCAAGATAATCACTCGGCTCGACGAACCCTTCCGAAATCTCGTGCGCCCAGAAGGTCGTGTCAGGATCGGCGGTCGTGACGGCGCCAGGCTCGTAGCGCTTCCCGTACATTGTCCTGCTGGTATGGGCGTTCGCATCGCCGCCAGTTGATGCGTTTTCCCCGCAGCCGGCGAGCGCGAGCACAGCAATTCCGACAATGAACGCGGCCAGTCTACCCATCACGCCGCCTCCGAAATGCCGGCGCGGCAATAGATCGGAACGAAAGCATAATTAACGGTTAATTCGCGGCGCACATTTTGACCGGAAGTCCATCTCCTGCCAGCCGGGATCATCGGCGGCATACGGACGGAAATCGCGCTGGACAGCATTGCAGCGGCACAGCTAGATTGACCCGGTTGCGGGCGTAGTTCAGTGGTAGAACGTCAGCTTCCCAAGCTGAATGTCGTCGGTTCGATCCCGATCGCCCGCTCCAACGCCTTCCCCGAACCTGAGCGCCCCTGCCTCGGACAGTTCATGCGCCCCCGGGGTATCGCCTGTCATAACGCCGACACCACGCCGATCAACCCGACCAGCGCAAGGCTCGCGGCCCAGATGCGGTCTAGGTTGAACCAGCTCCTGTTGATGATCGTAAGATCGAGCCAGCGGTGCACCACGAAGGCAATCGCGCCGGCCGCGGCGATCATAGCGGCGGCGTGGATGGCTGCGACT
>DATHRP010000583.1:0-6463 GCA_035465195.1 Afifellaceae bacterium
CATCGAGCTTCGTCAACGGCCATATCCTCTACGTCGACGGCGGCATCACCGCCTCGCTCTAGCTGGCCGGGAAGGGTTTGGGATGTTCACCTTTTACCCCTATGTGGGGTGGATGTCAAGCGACGGGATGTCAAGCGCAATGGGGACCGGGCGGCGATGGCCGTTGCGTCCGGAAGGAATTCCCTGATCTCAGCCGCGAAATTCCCTGTTTTCAGTCCGGAAATTCCCTGTTTTCACTCGGCGGAAGCCCGCTTCCGGCACCGGCGCGTTGCCCGCAAGCGATTGATATAAAAACGGAAATCCAGAAATCCGGTGCCGGCGCGCGGTCGCGATTTCGGAAAAATTCCCTGTTCTTTCCCTGTTCTTTGCGGGTTTACGGGGCGGGACGTGAATCGGGGGGCCCGGGGGGATGGAGGCGAGGGCCTGTAACCGGGCCCGGAAAGCCCGAAATTCCGGGTTACAGTTCATTTTCTATTATCAGATTTGGTTTAGCATTCTCTTACAAGCTCTATAGGGGCAAACTCCATTGGGGGAGCTAATCCGATGTACAAGTACTGCGTACGGACCATGGCGGCCGGCGTTCTGGTCGCCGCCTGTTCGATGACTACCAACACTTTCGCCGGCGAACTCAGGATCGTCGGAACCGGCGACGGCATGGACCAGCTGCGGGCGCTCGGCTCGGCCTACACGGCCGACAATCCGGACACCGTCGTCATCGTGCCGCCGAGCATCGGCTCGGGCGGCGGCATCGCCGCGGTCGGCGCCGAGAAGGAATTGCTCGGGCGGATCGCCCGGCCGCTGACCGACAAGGAGAAGAACCTCGGCCTTACCGAAGTGCCGATCTTCAAGCTGCCGACGGCGATCTACGTCAACAGTTCCGCCGGCGTCGAAGGGCTGACATTCGAGCAGCTCACGAAGATCTTCGCAGGCGAGATCGATAATTGGAAGGATGTCGGGGGCGCAGACCTGCGCATCAAGATCGTCCGCCGCGAGGAGGAGGACAGCACGCTGCTGGTGCTCCGGGCCACCATGCCCGGTTGGAAGGATCTTGATATCACATCGCGGTCGAAGATGGCGTTCACAACGCAGGAATCGTTCGACATCGTGCGCGAGGTCGACGGGGCGATCGGATTCGGACCGTACAGCAAGTATCTCGGCTCCGACCTGACGGTGCTCAAGCTGAACGGCATGCATCCGACCGACCCGGACTATCCGAGCGCCAACACGATCTCCTACATCTACAAGGACGATGTGGTGACTCGTGAAGCGATGTCGGTGGTCAACTATGCGAAGGGCAAGAAGGCGAAGACATTCCTGAGCCAGATCGGCGCCGTGCCAATCGCGGAGTAGGGCGCCCTCTTGCAGATCCTGTCCACACTTGGCGCGAGGCTCGTCGTCACCGTCCTGCTGATCGCGACGGTGGCGTTCACGGCCTTCGTCAGCATGACGATATTCCGGCTCGACACCAGCCTGTCACGGCAGTCGGCCGAGCTCAGCGCGCTTGCCGAGGAGAAGCTCGTGCAAACGCTGGACGGCGCGGCCGGGCTGGGCGCGGTCCGCCTCGACCTGCTGTTCACCAACGTGGACAGGCAGCTCGGGGTGATCGCCCAGCGGGCCGATATCGTCAGCGCGATCCTGTCGGGCAACGTGGTGGCGATGACCGAGACGCTGAGGCGCGGCAAGGCCAGCACCGATCTCGACGGCGTGATCATCGTCGACAAGGGCGTCAACGTGCTGGGTGCCGAATACGGCAACATCGACCTGCTTGTCTCCGACGCGGCCCTCAAGCAGACCATACTGAAAGCCGAGATCGAGGCGATCATGGCTGAGAACGATCCGCTGCAGCCGCGCGGCTTCATGCGGGTCATGAAGATGGACAGGGTGCTGGCAACGGCGCTGGGCGAGACCAGGACCGACACGATGGTGCTGCTCGCCATACAGCCGGTGTTCGACGACTTCGGCGACGTCTTCGCCGCAGTCGTCGGCCACCGGGTGCTGCGGCCGAACGAGCCGGCTATCGTCGAGTTCAGCAAGATCGAACGCGCCGAGCTGCTGGTGCTGGACGGCTCGCGGGTGATTTCCGGGTCGCTGGCGGGTGACGCCAGCGAGACGCTGGCGATCGGTCCCGCCGACGGTCCCGAACTGGTCATGACCAGCGACGGCAAGCACCTGGCGCGCTGCGTCAGCCTGTTCGTGCGCTGGCGCATGTGCGCGCTGGCGCCGATCTCGGAGCTGCAGTCGCTGCGTGGCGAACTGGTGCGGATCAGCCAGCGCGAGGGCGAGGCGCTGGCGATCTGGCTCGTCGTCATGTCGGTCATCTCGCTGCTGGTCTGCGGGCTGACGGCGTTCATCGCCGCCCGGTATCTGGCGGGACCGATGTCGCAGATCGCCCAGGCGTTGCGCGCCGTCGCCCGCGGCGACTGGAAGGTCCAGGTGACCGGAACCGAACGGCAGGACGAGGTCGGCGATATCGCGCGGGCGGTCTCCGTGCTGCAATCGTCAATGCAGGAGCGTGACCGGCTGAAGGTCGACGTCGCCATTGCGGAGAGCACCAACCAGCGCCGCGAGAACCTGGAGGACGCCATCAAAAAGTTCGACCGGTCGATGCGCTCCGTGCTGCTGGCCGTCACTGATGGCGTGGAGACGATGGACGAGACGGCGCGAACGCTGGCCCGGATCTCGGTGGTGGCTGAAGGTGAGGCCGACGAAGCCGCATTCGTTTCCGAGAACACGCTGTCGAGCGTGACGGCCGTTCGCAACGCCACCCAGAAGCTGAACACCACGATCGTCGACATGGCGCAGCTGCTGCACGACATGGCTATGGCCGCGGTCGGCGGAACCGAGACCGCCAAGAGCGCCTCCGACCAGGCGTCCGACCTGATACAGGCAAGCAGCGATCTCGACGCGCTGGTCTCGCTCACCGAGCAGATCCTGCAGCGGGCGAGCTTCCTCGCCGTGAACGCAACATTCCAGGCGACACAGGGCGACCAGTCGGCCGGGAAGGACTACAACGACGTCGCCCACGAGATCGAGGCGCTGACCCGCCAGATCGCCCGCGCCAACGAGGAGCTCGGCAGCCGCGCCCGGAAGATCCAGTCGGCGACCGAGAACGCGGCGGGCGCGATGGGTGACACTTTCGCGACCCTCAACGATCTCGTCGAGCGCACCAACACGATCGTTCGCTCGATCGAGAAGCAGCGGCGGGTGACCAGCGAGATCGACGACAGCATGTCGATGGCCGCGACAGGCAGCAGTAACGTCTCCTCGAGCGTGCAGCGGCTCAAGGCCACGGTGGGCGAGGCGCGCAACACGTCGATGCAGGTCGTCACAAAGGCGGTCGACATGGCCGACGAGGCGCGGCGCCTCGACACGACGGTGAAGAACTTCCTGCGCGAAGTGAACAGCTAGCTGCGGATAAGCGTCGGACGGCGACCTAGAGCGCTGCAGCGGGCCCGTGCAGCCGAAGGGCGTTCGAAATCCTGTGGAAGAGGTTTGCCCCGTAGCCGCTCTGCAGGAACGGATCGGGGAAACATCGCGCACCGGCCGCAAGCGCCTTGCCGCTCACCTCGGCAACCACTCCGGGTCCGCCGGCGACATAGACCGTGTCGTCGAGCCCCAATGTCGGAAGGTAGTGGAACGGCCGGCCCGGCCGGTCGTCCGGTCCGCGGTTCGTCGAGCAGGTGGTCACGATGTCCCGCACGCCGTGGTCGCGCAGCCAGTGGAGGGCGTCCCCCATGTAGAGGTTCGAGCCGTCGCGGGCGCCGGCGATGACGGCGAGGTCCCCGACTTTGTGGTCGAGGCAGGCCGCCCGGGCGATCGACCAGATGGGCGCCCAGCCGGTTCCAGCCGACACCAGCACGATCATCGAGTTGGCGGCGGGCTTTCTCAGGAACGCGTTGCCGAGGGGCCCGCGAATCCGCACCCTGTGGCCGACCCTGATGCGGCGTCCGAGCTGGCTTGAGACAAGCCCGTCGCGAAGCTGCTTGATGTGGAAGACGAGATCGGACGTGTTCAACTCACCGTCCATGTGGACCGTCGGGCTGTAGTCGCGGGCCGGAAATCCGTTGAACTGGACGCTGAGATACTGGCCCGGAAGATATTCCAGGGATCGGACGATCGTGACGCAGACTTCCAGGATATCGTCCGTCAGTGGCGTTATCGCGGAAACGCGTCCGACACGTTTTACGGGAACAGGGACTTCGTCATAGACGATGGATGCCGACCCGCGGACGGTTGCCTGGCAGGCCAGGACCGTGCGGCTTTCGGCGGTGCCGTTCGCATCGACCTCGCCGTCGACGACCGTCACCCGGCAGGTGTCGCACTGGCCGGAACAGCAATCGTGCGGGATCAGGATACGTCCGCCGAGACCGGCATCGATCAGCGTTTCTCCGTTGCGCGCGGCAACCGGTGTCCCGTTTATTGTTATTGTCGGGCTGGATTCCACCACTTTGACTTCACCTCTGCTACCCTACTCGTCCAACACGATCCTGACCGGTCTCTGGTGCCGGGTATGGCGGATCTGGTTGTGGTCGAAGACCGACACCCACATGTAGATCGGCTCGCCGCCCTCGAAACTGATGTCGAATTTGCTGCCGGTCGCGATCTTACGGCGGGTCTCCAGCGTCCAGTAGCCGTCTTCCCAATGGGCGCCGCCGGTCACGTCGGCGCGGTCACCGATGAACGGACCGGTGATGATCAGGCCGGGTATGATGGTGCCGACCGGGATCGCGGCGTCGGCTTCCGCCGAATAGGGGACCGATTCCTCCTCGGTCATCCACCAGCGCGCGCCCTGGGGCAGGCTTTCCTCCGGATCGAGCACATAGTCGCCCATGGCGGCCCGGGTGGCCGCAAGGTCTTTCGGCAGGCGCGGCACTCTGACCGGACCGTCGTAGCCGAGCGGGCCGTCGGCCTTGTAGTTTTCCAGGTAGGCCGGCGTACCGGGGTCGGACACGTAACCGGCCTTGTAGCGCGCCTTGCCCTGCCACTGGGCCTCGTTCGGCTCGAGCGGCGGGCCGAACACCATGTCGTCGAGCATCCCGAGCATGCCGCCGCGCGTCGACTTCCACTGCCACAGGTCGACATAGCTTCCGTCCGTCGTATAGTGCAGGCCGCGACCGTGGATCGAGGCGGGTTTGTCGTCCAGCGGCTTCGGGCCGATGTGGGTGCTGTTACCGCCGCCGAATGCGTCCGTATGCGCGAAGGCGACGGAAAACTTGTCCTCGTAGAAGCCGTTGACGTCGGCGGTCGCCGCACTGTCTTGCAGCACGTGCCAGCCGTCCTCCTTCTTCAAGAGCGGCATGCGGCGGATCGAGTTCGTCGGATCCCACCAGCGGAATGCGAAGTAGACGTTCTCGGCATCGCGAACGGCGCGCACCTGGACGTCAGTCGCGCCGGTGCCGCCGAGATTATTACCCTGCTGGGTATGCACCGTCACTGGCCTGGCCTGCTGCCAGAGCGCATCGTCGAGGCGACCGTCGAGGCGCGGCGCCTCGGCCACGCGGGCAACCACCAGCTTGTCGCGGGTGACATACTCCAGCGCCGCCACGCCGATCGCGGCCGGCAGCGCGATGGCGACGGCGACCAGCAGCGGCTTCGACCTGACGAAACTGTTTTCCACGAGACGCGCCGGGCGGAGGATCCGCAGCAGTTGGTCGATTCCGCCGTAATTGAAATGCGAGATCAGGTGGCAGGCTATGTAGCCGATGATGAGGAAGGCGGTGATCGTATGGATGCGGACCAGGAAACCGCCATGGCCGAGATAGAGCAGCACGCCGGTGACCGTCATCACCGAGACGAGGACGTAGAGCGTCCAGTGCAGGATAACGTTGACGGCCGCCCATTTGAGCCGCGGGGCGGCCGGCATGGACAGCACGATGATCCGCTTCGGGGCCGACCGGCGGCTGACGCCGCTGCGCCGGACATAGACGAGATAAGCCGTGGAGGCGAAGAACATAACAAGACCGGCGATGAAGTGCACGGTCCAGACCTCGCCGTCCGGCAGGATCGGCGTCAGGAAATGGGAAATCGGGGCGTTGAGGGCATCGGATGCGATGCGCAGGCCGGTCGCGATACAGACGAAGATCGCAATCGCAGTCGTCCAGTGAATCAGGACGGTACCGATATCGCTCGTGGATTTGCGTCTTGTTTTGGTCCGGACACCGGCGGTCTGCGCCGCAGTTCCGCCGGTCGCTTCAACGCCGTTTGAAACGTCCACCACAGTCGGCCCCCATCATACTCCGCAACCTGGCCGTGCAGAAAGCGGCTACACTGGCCCCCGGCAGGGTTAACACGATCCTGAACACAGTAAACAATTATTTAACAAATATGGTTAACGCGTCGCTGCAGCCAATGGTCGCAGGCGCGAAAAAATGCAATCGCTTTATTCGGGGTGCCGGCAAGCGCCGGATTTCCCCAGAGTACGCGCAGGGGGACGCGCATGGGGCGCCCGGAACGGCGGCGGGAT
>DATHRP010000584.1:0-2799 GCA_035465195.1 Afifellaceae bacterium
CTGCCGCCTGCGTTGCCGCCGGCATTACCGCTGCCGCCGGCATTACCGCCGGCATTACCGCTGCCGGCACTGCTGTTGCTACTTGCATTTCCACCGGCATTGCTGTTGCCACCGGAATTGCCTTTGCCGGCCGCAAGTGCCGCGGAGGCTGTAAATGATGATAGCGAAAGCGCGATCGCGCCAAGGGTGCAGCCGAGGCCGTTCAATACGGCGCGACGGTTGAAGTCGCAAACTCGTGGGCTTTTTGTTTTTGTCATGCTTTATCTTCCCACCTGCTGGTAAAACTATCCTAACCGATATTGCGAAAACGTTAATCGCGCCTGCAGAATTAAACGACAGTCCGCATGTTCCGCAGGCGCAATAAGACGGCGCAATCCGGCCGAAAGGATTAACCGCACGTTAACCTTGTATTGGCCGCGCGCCGTATGGCAGTTTCACACCAACAACACCCCAGGTCGCTGATTCATCCGGCAGCCGAATTTTTTCCCACGGGGATTAAACATCGTGCTGTGGTGTTATCAAGGCAAGACCGCAACGCGAAACGGCACTTTGCGTGGACGATAAGGTCGAAAAGGAGATGGTCGCCCTCATCCCACGCCTGCGCCGGTTTGCCTTGGCAATGACGCGTTCGGAACCCGATGCTGACGATCTCGTGCAGGCGACGTGCGAGCGCGCGATCACGAATCTTGACAAATGGGAGCCCGGCACCCGCCTCGACAGTTGGATGTATCGCATTGCCCAGAACATTCACCGCAACAATCACCGCCAGTCGCAGCGGCGCCAGAGCCATCTGAGCGTCGTGGAAGCCACGGCCGAGGTCGGCTCCGACGGTGAAGCGGCGGCAACGGCGCAGATCGAGCTGGCGGATGTCGCGGCGGTCATCGATCGGTTGCCGGAAGACCAGCGCACGATCCTGCTGCTGGTCGTCGTCGAGGGCCGGCGCTACCGGGATGTCGCGGAGATCCTCGATCTGCCGATCGGCACAGTCACCAGCCGCCTCGCGCGGGCACGCGAAACGCTACGCCAATGTCTGGAAGGAGAAGCGCAATGAGCGCCAGGCCGACATTTGAAGATATTTCGAAGTTCATGGACGGCGAGATGCAGGACGGTTCGAAGGCCGCCGGTATCGGCAAGGCCGGCGATCCGGAGACCGGGGCGCTGCTGGCCGGGTACGGGCGCGTCGACGGGCTCGTCAGGTCGCATTACGGCGGCCAGGCCGATCGGGAGATCCCCGATCATCTGGCCGCGGTTGTTCGCGAGGGCTTTGCGGCCCGCCGCGGCGGCAAGCGCCGGAGTGCATTCTGGATGCCGATGGCCGCGTCCTTCGTTGTCGCGACCGTCAGCCTCGGCGCTGCCTTCCAGTTCGCCCAGCAGCGCACGCAGCAGCAGATCGCCGCCTACGAACAGCGCTGGGCGGGAGGCGAGCGCGCGCTTCAGGCCGCCCTGCAGGATGCACTTGAGACCAAGGAGAGCGGCACGGTGGTCGCCTTCGCCGCCGGCCAGGCCGACATTCACGGCAGCATAAGGCCGACCAGGACCTACAAGAGCCGCAGCGGCCATTGGTGCCGCGAATTCTCCGAGGTCATCGAGATCGACGGCAGCCGGGAATTCCGGCAGGGCCTTGCCTGCCGCGAGAGCAGCGGCGTCTGGGCCCGTCTGGAAACCAAGATCAGCGGCAGCCCGTCGATCCGCGTCATCCGCTAGGCCCGGCCGGCCAAAGAAATCGTCAGCTTCCGAGGGAATATCCGGGGCACGGCCTGAAATGCCGTGCCACCTCGGCCGGCGGCATTTCCAGCATCCGCTCGGTGAGCCCCCCGTGGCGCCGGATCCACTCGCGGATGCCCGGCGGATAACTGTCCATCATTTCATCGTTGACCGTTCGCAGCAGCGCGTCGCCATCCTCGAGCGGCCTTGTCAGCCGCGCCCGGTGGAAGTGCAGCCGCGCCCGCCCGGTGACGCAGACCTGGCCGTGCGGCACGCCGGTCAGCAGCGTGCAGGCCGACGCGCAGAGCCCGTCGATAACCACCTCGATGCCGAGATCGGTCGCCACCTGCGCCTTGATCCGGTAGAGCGCGACATCGCCGCCCGTGTCGTGGCGGATATGGATCGTCCGTGCGCCGGCATGCCCCCATCCCGACGGAATTGTCGTCAGCATGGCCGGCAGGGCCAGTGCAAGAATGAATACGGCCGCTTTCCCCAAAGCGCGCTCCTCCCCCGAAAGGTCCCATTTGAAATAATCCGTTTACGGAAAATTAGGCATGTGAAACGACGGGCGTGGTTAACCGGTCGGGTTGTCCGGCGCGTCGAGCTCCGATCGCACCCAGTCGCGGAACGCCCGAACCCGCGGATCGGCGAGCCGCTCCTTCGCATAGACCAGGTAATAGCCGGCGCCGATCGGCACATGCAGATCGAAGGGGTGCACCAGCCGCCCGGCGGCGATGTCGTCGTCGACATAGCCGGAATAGCCGAGCAGCACGCCCTGTCCATCCGCCGCAGCGGCGAGCGCCATCGAATAGCTGCCGAATTGCAGCCGTCCCTTCGAGCGGAGATCGCCAAGGCCGGCCGCCTCGACCCAGGGCCGCCAGTAATCGTAATCCGACGTGATGATCGTCTGCCGCGACAGCGCCTCGCCCGGCGCGAGCCCGGCCATCTGTTCGGCCAGCGCCGGCGTGCAGACCGGCGAGACGGTGAATTCAAGGATCGTCTCGATCTCAAGCCCCGGCCAGTCGCCGGAGCCGTAGCGCAGCGCCAGGTCCGCCTCGCCGGCGGCCAGGTCCACCAGCTTGTAGGTGCTCAAAA
>DATHRP010000585.1:0-12307 GCA_035465195.1 Afifellaceae bacterium
AAGGTGGCGACCGATGTGCTGAGCGATCCGCTGGTCGGCAAGGCGGCGGTCCACCGTTCGAAACTGACGCTGGCGCGGTTCACCCAGACCCAGGAGATCGAGGCCGACAAGCTCGGCATCCGGATCGCAGGCAATGCCGGATTCGATCCGTTCGCCGCCTCGCGTTTCATCGACAAGCTGCAGAAATATGCCGCCTTCCGTTCGGCGATCGGCGAACAGGACGAGGCGGCAGGGTTCCTGACATCCCATCCCGAGGCACCGCAGCGGCGCGCGCTTGCGGTTCAGACGGCGCGCCAGTTTGGTGCGCCCGGGCTCGGCGAGACACGCCGCAAGGATTATCTCGACGCGCTCGACGGAATCATCTTCGGCGACGACCCGGCCCAGGGATTCGTCCGCGGGCGCGAGTTCCTCCATCCGCGATTGTCGATAGGTTTTTCGGTTCCGGCCGGATACCGGCTTGAGAATACGCGCTCGGCGGTTCTGGCCGCGGCCGGCCGCGATCGCGCCATGCGCTTCGACGGCGTGACCGTCGGTACCGCGTCCAGCCCCGCCGCCTATCTCGCCTCAGGCTGGGTCAACGGTCTGCAGCCGGAAACGGTCAAGCAGACGATGGTGAACGGCCTGCAGGCCGCAACCGCTTCGGCCAAAGCCGGCGAGTGGAGTTTCCGTATCGCGGTCATCCAGGTCGGTCCGAGCATGTACCGCATCATCTTTGCCGATCGCGGCGACGGCAGCGCAATCGGTGCGGCGCTGCAATCGACGCTCGCCAGCTTCCGCAGGCTGACCCCCGCCGACACGGCGCGGCTGCGGCCGCTGCGTATCGAGACCGTCCGTGCCCGCAACGGCGATTCCGTATCGCGACTGGCCGGGCGGATCAGGGGCACCGACCGCCGGATCGAGCTGTTCCGCATCCTGAACGGGATAGAAGATGGCGACGCTGTCACGCCCGGGGAATATTACAAGATCGTCGTCGACTGACGGTGCATTCGGCCCCGGGCCGCCTCAGGCGGCAAACCGGGCGAATGCCCTGACCACATCCTCGTAGACGCTGCGCTTAAAGGGAATGATCAGGTCGGGCGTGCTGGCCAGCGATGCCCAGCGCCAACCCTCGAATTCAGGCCTGTGATGGCCGCCGCCCGGCGCGTGGACATCGATCTCGTCATCGCCGGCCTCGAGCCTGAATGCGAACCATCTCTGGGTCTGGCCGCGGAAACGGCCTTTCCAGGCCCTGCCCGAAATGTCCTGCGGCAGGTCGTAGGACAGCCAGTCAGGCGCCTCGGCGAGCAGCGAAACCGATTTGACGTTTGTCTCTTCATAGAGTTCGCGGAGCGCCGCCTCGTAGGGCGATTCGCCTTCGTCGATACCGCCCTGTGGCATCTGCCAGGAATGGCCGTCGCTCTCCATCTCCTCGCCGCCACTCGCCCGCTTGCCGACGAAGACCAGTCCTTCGCGGTTGAACAGCGCCACGCCCACACAGCGCCGATAGGGCCGGTCGTCGGGTTTGTCGGTAATGGAATAGACGCTCATGTCCGTTTCGCCAGGGCAGCGCTTGCCGGCACGATTGCAAAGCCGCGCTTCTCCGCATCGATGATCCAACGGGAAATCTCGTCGATCGACGTCCTGAAGGCCGAGGCCACGCCGATCGCAATGCCGTCAGCCCTGGCCTTTTTCTCAAGTTGCTCCAGCGCCTGCGCGATCTGCCGGCGCGATCGCACCCTGTCGACCACGATATCTGCGGTCGCGACATTGGCTCCGACCTGCGCACCAACGGCATCCGACTGGCTTCCGTTTGATGTGCCGTCGTCGATGAACATCAGGCCGCGGTTGGTCAGCTCCGACAGGAACGGTTTGACCGCGGCGGCATCGCTCAGATAGCGCGCGCCCATATAGTTCATGACGCCGGTATAGCTGGTCATGCGGCTCAGGGCCCATTTCAGACTATCGGCGTTCTTCTTGGCCTTTGCGGATGTCAGCAGCGTGTGCGGGCCGGGTTTTGCCTCCGGATAACCGAACGGCTCCATCGGCACCTGAAGCAGCACCTCGTGGCCCGCCTTGCGCGCCCGTGCCGTCCACCGGTCGAGGCTGCCGCCATAGGGGGCAAACGCCAGTGTGACGTCCGGCGGCAGATTGTCGATTGCCCTTTGGGTGCTGGTCTGGCTGATGCCCATGCCGCCGACGATGATGACGATCCGCGGCTTGCCGCCATATGGGCCGACACGCGCCGGCCGTGCGTAGGCATCAAGCGGCCTGAGACCGCCCTTGCCGACTTTCGGCAGCGGCCCGAACGAGGATTGCTCCACCAGATCGGCAATCGGCGTTGCCGTATCGCGGATCTTGTTCGGCGGCTGCGGCTTTGCCGACAATTCGATTTGCTTTTCGCCCGCCGGCTCGCTGTCGCGCATGCCCGCGCCATCGGAATCGAGGCTGCCGGTTGCCAGTTTTTCCGCGCCTTCGATCCTGGCATAGGCGACCGGTTGGCCGCCTTGCGGATCGTCGACCGCGGCAACCCAGACGCTGGCGAAAACCGCCACGCTGAGCGCGGATATGGCCATGATCGGCACGAGAAAGAGCCGGAACGGGCGGCGCTTCGAGCGGCGTTTCGGCCTCAGGGGAGCGTTAAGGTCGTTCGTCGCCATCGACCTGCTGACATATCACCGGCGCGGGCATCGCCCGCGCCTTCGGTTTGAGAATCAGAGTGATTCGTCAGTTAGGTATACCCTGAGACGGGTCCGGCGGAAACATTGCGTGCTGCTTAATTCCACGAAGCAGGTCGAGCGCATAGTTGATCTGCACGTCGTCCTTCGGGTCGGGAGGCACATAGGCGGGCGAGCCGGACTTTTCTTCCTCGCCGTCTTTGACCTCGCCATCCAGATGACCGCGAAGGGCAGACTCGCCTTCGATGTTGGTCCGCCTGCCCTTCATCTCATCGGGAAGCGGCTGGATAACCTCGATATCGGGAACCACGCCCTTCGCCTGGATGGAGCGGCCCGACGGCGTGTAGTACCGCGCGGTGGTCAACCGGATCGCACCGTTGCGGCCGAGTGGAATGATCGTCTGGACCGATCCCTTGCCGAACGAGCGGGAGCCGACGACGGTTCCGCGCCGATGATCCTGCAGCGCACCGGCAACGATCTCGGATGCGGATGCCGAGCCGCCGTTGACCAGAATGATCACCGGTTTGCCTTTGACGTCATCGCCGGGACGCGCCGAATAGCGTTGCGTGTCGTCGGATTGGCGTCCACGGGTTGAAACGATTTCGCCCCGGTCGAGGAACGCGTCGGAAACCGCGATCGCCTGGTCGAGCAGGCCGCCCGGATTGTTCCTGAGGTCCAGGACATAACCCTTCAATTCGTCTCCCGGAACTTCCGCGCTGATCTCCTTGATCGCCTTGGCTAGGCCGTCGGCTGTCTTCTCGTTGAACTGCGTGATCCGGATATAGCCGACATCCTTTTCGACCCGGTGCCTTACCGACCGGATGCGGATGACGTCGCGGATGATCTTGATCTCGATCGGATCGTCGACGCCTTCGCGGATGACGGTCAGCGTGATCGGAGAATTGATCGGCCCGCGCATCTTGTCGACGGCTTCGCGCAGGCTCATTCCGAGCACCTGCTCACCGTCGAGATGCGAAATCAGGTCGCCGGCCAGCACGCCGGCACGCGCGGCCGGCGTGTCGTCGATCGGCGTCACGACCTTGACCAGATCGTTCTCCATCGTCACTTCGATGCCCAGACCGCCGAACTCGCCGCTGGTCGTCGTCCGCATATCCTCGAAGCTCTTCGGATTGAGGTAGCTTGAGTGCGGGTCGAGTGACGACAACATGCCTTCCACCGCCGCTTCGATAAGCTGCGACTCGTTCGGTTCCTCAACGTAATCCGCGAGCACCCGTTCGAACACATCGCCGAACAGGTTGAGCTGACGATATGTATCCGTATTTGCCGCGGTCGCTTCGCTGAAGACGCTAAGCTGGGAAACACTTCCGAATGCCAGCGCTCCGAAGATCGCACCCGCCGCAACCAGGCCGAACTGACGTTTCATCCACCAACCTCTTTCGTAAGTCGTCGATCCCACCATGGCCCAGGATCGATTGATTTTTCATTATGCCTGAATTCTACATATAACATAGGCTGGGCGGAACTATGGTCCAGTTCGCCCAGACTGGCTAATTTTTTCTCGCCCAGAACCGCCACGGGTTCACCAGATAACACGAACTGTCCTAATTCGACGTTGATCTGGTCCAAGCCCGCCAGAACGATGCGATAATTGTCACCCGCATTCAAGATCAAAACCTCGCCGAACGACCGGAACGGCCCTGCATAGATGACCCAGCCGTCGGCGGGCGAGAGGACCGGCGCGCCGGGTCGCCCCGCCAGGGTCACGCCGTGCGAACGGCCTCCGAAGCCGTCCGGATCGCCGAACCGCATGACGGGCGTGCCGGCAACCGGCATCGGCAGCAATCCAAGAGTCTCGGCGAAGCGCACGGCCGGCCTGATCCGGCTGGTATCGGCGAGACGTCGCTGTGCTTCCGCAGCGGTCGCGGCATCCGCAGTTCGCGCGGCTTCCTCCGCCTCGCGCGCCGCTTTCGCCGCTGCCGCAATCTCGGTTTCGAGCGACTGGATCAGCCCTTCCAGGGATTCGGCCCTTGCAGCCAGTTCCTCGGCCTTTCCCCGCTCACCCGAAAGGGCGGCCGCCGTCGTCTTGCGCTGGCCCTTCTTCGCCTCGATCAGCAGATTGATGCGCGATTGCTGTTCACCGAGCGCGGCATAGCGATTTTTCAGCTGTTTACGGCTGTCCTCGATGCGCGATTTCAGGAGGGTCAGGTCCTCAAGGTCGGCCGCGAGCGCTTCCGCCTGGACGCGGATGTCCGGCAGAACCGCGTTCGCCAGGATCGATCCGCGGATCGCCGCCAGGGCGTCTTCCGGCTTCGAGAGGATTGCCGGCGGCGGTGTTCGTCCCATTCGCTGCAAGGCAGCGAGCACTTCGCCAAGGATGCCGCGACGCTCCATCAGCGAGGCACGGATGCCGTCTTCCTCGATATACAGTTTGCCTAGCTGGTCCTCGACGCGGGCAATCTCGTACTCGAAGCGCTGCGACTTCTGCGCGGTCTCGATCAGTTCGCGGCTCAGCTTCGACCGGTCCGCCTCGATATCCCTGATTTCGTTTTCCAGCTCCGCCTGCCGCTTCTCAGACACCGACATGGAGCGGCGGATCGATTCCAGTTCGGCTTCGCGCGCCATGACGCGCGTATCGACCCCGCCGCCCTGGCGCACGATGGTCGTGCTGCCGGCCGTATCCTCCGCGGCCGGTGCCTCGGTTCCGCACGACAATGCCCCCGCGCAGGTAAGCAGAACCGTCAGCATCAATCTTTTGTGATGCCCGGTCATCCGAAGCGATGTTTCCCGATGCGCCATGCCTGTCCGACCTTGCCCCGGTTGCGGCGGCGAATCACCGTCTCAAGCCCTATGATAGGGATGTCCCGTCAGAATCGTCATCGCACGATACAATTGTTCGGCCAACATCACACGAACAAGCTGGTGCGGCCATGTAAGGCGGCCGAACGAAAGACAGCGGTCGCCCCGGGCGGCAAGCGCCGGATCAAGCCCGTCGGGTCCGCCGATCACGTAGGTCTGGCCGGCCACGGCCCGGGCGGCACAATCGTCGATCATGCGGGCGAAATGTTCGCTGTCTATCTGTTCGCCGTCTTCGTCGAGGCAGATTGTCTGATGGCCGTCAGCGATCAGGCGGGCGATCGCCCCCGCTTCCTCCGCCTTGCGTTCCTCCGGGCGCCGCGCCCGGCTCTCCGGCAGTTCGTGAACCGAAAACCCCCGAATGCCCTTTGCGCGGCCGGTCTTGGCTGCCCGCTCGAGATATCGCCTGCACATTTGGCTTTCCGGGCCGGCACGCAGCCGCCCGACCGCGATGATCGCCAAATCCATCGGCCCGCTCAGGCCTGTTCGCGGCGTTCCGAATATGGCTCGGCCTGCCACATCTTCTCGATATTGTAGAAGCTGCGGACTTCCGGCCGGAACAGGTGGACGATGACATCGCCGGCGTCGATCAGTACCCAGTCGCAATGGGGAAGGCCTTCGACACGCACCGGGCCGATTCCGGCCTTTTTCAGGTCGCGCACCAGGTTGTCGGCCATCGCGCCGACATGGCGATGCGACCGGCCTGAGGCGACGACCATGTGGTCTCCCAGGGCCGATTTTCCGGCAATGTCGATGGTGATCATGTCCTCGGCCTTGGAATCTTCCAGACTTGCGAGGATCGCAGCGAGGCTCCCCTCGGATGCCTCCGCATCGCGGGGAACGGGATGAATGGCTTCGTTCGAAGCACGCTCATCATGTCGAGTTGTGTTCAGGATTACTTCCTTCTCCATCCTGCCCATGAATCGGTGGCTTGCGCCACCAACCATGTAATATTGCCACGTTGACGGTTTCAAGACGGTTACGTTTACGAATTTTTTCCGGTTGTTGCCGGCACATCGACGCCGGAAGCCCGGATTTCGGTCGATGAAGCCGCGGTTCTGGGCGCGTTGATATAGACCCAGGCCGGCGGATTCCGCAAAGCCAGCTTCCGGCTGGCCGCTTCGGGAATGCGATAATCGGCCAGCGCGCGTGCCGCGGGCGAGCCCAGTGGCGCTGCCAGCGAGCCTGGACGGTTGATCACAGCAATCGGAAACGCGGCCGCGATATCACGCCAGCGGTCCCAGCGATGGAATGTCGCAAGGTTGTCGCCGCCCATGATCCAGACGAAGCGGACCGCCGGCAGCCGCGCCTTCAGCAGCGCGGTGAGGTCCGCCGTGAAGCGGGTGCGGAATTTCGCCTCCACGCCGCTCACGATCATCCGCGGGTGAGCGGCGAGACCGGCTACCGCCTGCATGCGCGCATGAAGCGGCGGCAGGCCGGACGCGGCCTTCAACGGATTGCCGGGCGTCACCAGCCACCAGATCGCGTCGAGGCGTAGCCGCCTGAGCGCGATGAGGGCGATCCGGCGGTGCCCCTCGTGCGGCGGATTGAACGATCCGCCATAGAGCCCGATCCGCTGCCCGCTTCCGCAGGGCGGCAGCCCCTCGTAGATCCGGCTGGTCTGCAGCGCTCCCGCTCCGGCTTCGCTCAAGGCCGCGTCTGGCCGTTGCCGAATACGCAATATTTGAAGCTGGTCAACTGCTCCACGCCGACAGGGCCCCGCGCATGCATCTTGCCGGTCGCGATACCGATCTCCGCGCCCATGCCGAATTCACCACCGTCGGCAAACTGGGTCGAGGCATTGTGCAGCACGATCGCCGAATCGACCTGGTCCATGAACGACTTCGCGGCGCGTGGATCGTTGGTCAGGATCGCCTCGGTATGCTGCGACCCGTAGGTGCGGATATGTTCCACCGCCGCTTCAAGGTCGTCGACGACCCTGACGGCGATGATCTTGTCGAGGAATTCGGCCGACCAGTCTTCCTCGCTCGCCGGCTTGACGGCGAAAGCCGTCTTCTGCACGTCCTCGTCGCCGCGCACCTCGCATCCGGCGGCAATCAGCGCCTCGACCAGGGGCTTCAGATGCGTCGCCGCAAGGGCACGGTGGACCAGCAGCGTTTCCGCCGCGCCGCAGATGCCAGTGCGTCGCATCTTGGAATTGACCACCACGTCGCGCGCCATTTCGAGGTCGCATGGATCATGCACGTAGACATGGCAGACCCCTTCCAGATGCGCGAAAACCGGCACTCTGGCTTCCGCCTGCACGCGGCCGACCAGGTTTTTCCCGCCGCGCGGCACGATGACGTCGATGGCGCCGCCGAGCCCGCGCAGCATCGCCCCGACGGCCGCCCTGTCGCGGGTAGGAACGAGCTGGATGGCGTCGGCCGGGAGTCCGGCGTCCTTCAGGCCCGTCACCAGGCATTCATGGATCACGGCCGAAGTCCGGTAGGTGTCCGATCCGCCGCGCAGGATCGCCGCATTGCCGGCCTTCAGGCAGAGCGCGCCGGCATCCGCCGTGACGTTGGGCCGGCTTTCGAAGATGATGCCGACGACACCGAGCGGCGTTCGCACCCGCTGGATATGCAATCCGTTAGGGCGATCCCATTCGGCGATCACGCGGCCAACGGGATCGTCGAGCCCCATAATGTCTTCAAGGCCTTTCGCCATCGCCTCGATCCGGCCGGCGTCCAGCGTGGCGCGATCGATGAAGGCATCGCTCGCCTTGCCCTTCATGTCCGCCAGATCGGCGGTGTTGGCCTCCATGATATCCGCGACCCTCGCCCGAATCGCCCGCGCCGCGCCGAGCAGCGCCAGGTCTTTCGGCTCACGCCGCATCGTCGCCAGCACCGCGGCCGCCTGCCGCGCGCGCTCGCCGATGTCGAGCATGATCCGCTCGACCTCGGAATTCTCTCCTGATGCCGGCTCGTGGGTCTTGGCGTTCATCTGTCTCTCAATACCATGTCGTCACGGTGGATCATCTCGGATCGGCCGGGATAGCCCAGTATCGTTTCGATCTCGCTGCTCTTGCGGCCGGCGATCGCGCGCGCCTCGGCCGCGTCGAACGCACTGAGCCCGCGGCCGATCTCGGCGCCTTCGTCCGTCATGATAACAATTGCGTCTCCGCGAGAAAAGTCGCCGCTGACGGCGGTAACGCCGGCCGGCAGCAGGCTCTTTCCGGACTGCAGGGCCTTCACCGCGCCCGGGTCGACGCGCACCTGGCCGCGCGGCTCCAGATGGCCGGCGATCCAGGCCTTGCGGGCGCTCGCCGGCGTCGCCTGCGGCGAGAACCATGTCGCCCGCTCGCCGGCGTCGATCGCCGCAAGCGGGTGATCCTTGCGGCCGCTTGCGATGACCATGGCGGCGCCGGCCGCGACGGCGATCTTGCCGGCTTCGATCTTGGTCTTCATGCCGCCACGCGAAAGGTCGGAGCCGGCCGCGCCCGCCATGCTCTCGATACGGTTGTCGATCACCGCGACACGATCGATGAACTCGGCCGCAGGGTCACGCGCCGGCGGAGCGGTAAAGAGGCCGTCGACATCGGACAGCAGCACCAGGCAGTCCGCGCCGATCATCGCGGCCACCCGCGCCGCCAGCCGGTCATTGTCGCCGTAGCGGATTTCCGAGGTGGCAACGGTGTCGTTCTCGTTGATCACAGGCACCGCGCCGATCTTGAGCAGCGTCGCCAACGTCGCCCGCGCATTGAGATAGCGGCGGCGCTCCTCAGTGTCGCCCAGTGTCAGAAGGATCTGCGCCGCCGTCAGCCCGTGCTCCTGCAGGCATTCCGCCCAGGCCTTTGCCAGTTCGACCTGGCCGACCGCCGCCGCGGCCTGGGCCTCCTCGAGCTTCAGGATTCCGCCGCCCAGTCCGAGCCGGCGCCGGCCGAGTGCAATTGCCCCCGAAGAGACGACGAGAATATCCGCCCCGCCGTCGGCCAGCGCCTTCAGGTCGGTCGACAGCGTCTCCAGCCATTCGCGATGGAGCGCGCCTGACCCGTGCTCGACCAACAGCGACGAGCCGACCTTGACGACGATCCGCCTGCAGGTCTTGAGGCGGCGCCCGGTCATCCGATCGGGCTCCACGCGCTGTCGCTTTCATCGTCGGTCTCGTCCTCGGTCGTGCTGCCGTCATCGACGGCGGCAAGACACGCGTCGAGAACCTCGTCCATGCCGAGACCGGTGACCGCCGAGACGATGAACGGTTTCACGCCGGCGGCCTCCGCCAGTTCCGATGCGAGCTCACGCAGACGCTCGTCCTCGACCGCGTCCGCCCGCGACAGCGCGACCAGTTCGGCCTTTTCGGCGAGGCCATGGCCGTAGGCGTCCAGCTCGCGGCGAACGGTGCGATAGGCGCCGACCGGGTCCTCGCCGGCCGCATCAACCAGGTGCAGCAGCGACCGGCAACGCTCGACATGTCCGAGGAACCGGTCGCCGATGCCGGCGCCCTCGTGCGCGCCCTCGATCAGGCCGGGAATATCGGCCAACACGAATTCGCGATCCCTGTGGCGCACGACGCCCAGGTTGGGATGCAGCGTGGTGAAGGGATAATCGGCGATCTTGGGGCGGGCGGCGCTGACCCGGGAAAGAAACGTCGACTTGCCGGCATTGGGCAGGCCGACGAGCCCGATGTCGGCGATCAGCTTGAGCCGCAGGATGATCCATTTCTCCTCCCCGGTCTGGCCGGGATTGGCGTGACGCGGCGCCCGGTTGGTCGACGATTTGAAATGCGCGTTCCCGAAGCCGCCGTTGCCGCCCTTGGCGAGACAGACCGTCTGGCCCACTTCCGTCAGGTCGGCGAGCAGCGTCTCGCCGTCCTCCTCGAAAATCTGCGTGCCGACGGGAACCTTCAACACGATATCCTCACCGCCCGCGCCCGTCCGGTCGCGGCCCATGCCGTGTCCGCCCGGCCGCGCCTTGAAATGCTGCTGGTAGCGATAGTCAATCAGCGTGTTGAGGCCCGCCACGGCCTCCGCCAGCACATCGCCGCCACGCCCGCCGGAGCCGCCGTCAGGCCCGCCGAACTCGATATACTTTTCGCGCCGGAAAGACACGCATCCCTGCCCGCCGTTGCCCGACTTGATGTAAACCTTGGCCTGATCGAGGAATTTCATGGCGGCTCATCTCGCCTGCTTGCGCCCGGCCGTCAACCGGTCATCGATCGCGCCCGCCTGCGCCTCGACGCAGCCGGCGAACGCCTCGCGCGACAAGTGGGTGCGGATCTCGGTACGGGCGGCGCCGGCCGCGACGCAGTCGAGCAGGCGCGTACCGGTCACCTGGAAACCCATCTTCCGCTGCACGCCGAGCGAAGCCGGATTGTCCTCGAAAGCACCCGAGAACAGAGCCGGCGCGTCATGGCGCGCGAAATACCAGGCTATGGCGGCCTTCACGGCCTCGCTCATCAGGCCCCTTCCCCAATAGGGCCGGCCGAGCCAGTAGCCGAGCGTAGGTTCGCCCGCCTTGTCCTGGAAACCGACCATGCCGATCGCCTGGCCGTCGAGGCAGATGGCGAAAACCCGTTCGCCGCCGCGCCGGTTGACCCTGGAGAACCAGCCCGCGGCATGGTCCATGCGGTAGGGATAGGGCACGCGCGCCAGCATCCGGCTGACCTGGAAATCGTTGAGCAGCGTCACAATGGCCGGCAGATCGCTTTTATCCGGCGGGCGAAGCAGCAGTCGCTCTGTTTCGTTCGTGGTCATTGTCGTCTCATCGATAGGCTCGGCAAACAAAAAGGGAAGCGGCTTGCCGCTTCCCTTCGATCGTCAATCCGGGGCGGCGCAGATGCCGACCGCCCGGGCATTCGGAGAATGCCTACTCGGCGGCCTCGCCGGCTGGCTGGACGGAAACGTAGGTCCGGCCCTTCGCCTTCGTCTGGAAAGCGACCCTGCCTTCGGAAAGGGCGAAGATCGTGTGATCCTTGCCGATGCCGACATTGTCGCCCGGATGATACTTGGTTCCGCGCTGACGCACGATGATGTTGCCGGGCACCACCTGTTCGCCGCCGAACTTCTTGACGCCGAGGCGCCGGCCCGCCGTATCGCGGCCGTTGCGTGAGGAACCGCCTGCCTTCTTGTGTGCCATGATCAGTCGTCCTTCGATTCGGCCAGCGTCTTGGCCTGGCCAACCCAGTCGTCGCGTTCGATGCGGCCCTTGAAGCTGAGCGCGTCATCGACCTTCTCGATTTCCTCGGCCGTGAAGTTCGCCACCTGCTCGAAGGTGGTGATGCCGAGATCGTTGAGCTTCTTCTCGAGCGCCGGCCCGACACCGGAGATCTTCTTCAGATCGTCCTTCTTGCCCTTCGGCGCGGTGAACAGCGCACCGGTTGCCTCGGCCTTCGGTTCGGCTTTCTTGGTCTCCGCCTTCGGCTTCTCGTCCGCCGGCTTGGCCTCGGCCTTCTCGTCGGCCTTCGGTTTCGCCGCCTTCTTGGCCGCGGGCTTGCCACCACCGGTCAGGATCTCGGTGATCCGCACCAAGGTATAGTCCTGGCGGTGGCCGTTCTTGCGCCGGGAATTCTGGCGCCGCCGCTTCTTGAAGATGATGATCTTGCGGTTGCGGCCCTGCTCGACGATCTCGGCCGCGACCGAGGCGCCCTCGACCAGCGGCGCGCCGACCGACGGCTTGTCGCCGCCGACCATCAGCACATTGTCGAAAACGACCTGGTCACCGGCGTCGCCGGCGAGCTTTTCAACTTTCAATTTATCCTCGGCGGCAACACGATATTGCTTGCCGCCGGTTTTGATGACTGCGAACATTTCTTCCTCGCGTTCGGATTCCCGTCTCGCCGCGCTTCTTGGCGTCTGTCGGACGGGCTTTTTCCAGTCTGACCGGCGGATCGCCCGGCTCTTA
>DATHRP010000586.1:0-2362 GCA_035465195.1 Afifellaceae bacterium
AGAGCCTTGAAATAAAGGCCTGTTCCGCCGGCGAAGATCGGAAATTGTCCATTTTGGCCCGTCTCCGCCAACACGCCGGCTGCTTCACCGAGCCAGCGGCCGGTTGAATAAACGTCTCCCGGCGGCACATGTCCGAACAACAGATGCGTACAGCGCTCCATGTCCTTCTTGTCCGGCCTCGCGGTCAGAACCTGCAGGACGGAATAAACCTGCATAGAATCAGCATTGACGATAACAGGTTCGCGGCCGCCGGCACGGACGGTGTCGGCCAAGGCAAGCGCCAGAGCCGACTTGCCGCTGGCCGTGGGCCCGGCTATCAGGACCGCGTCAGCGGCCGAAATCCGATCCAAATGTGATTCCATGACCCATGTCCTAACGCTCATCGGCGCGCTTGCGAAGTCGCCACTGACCGGTGCCGATATCGACACGGCGCGCCGGGTGGCGGAGACTGCCGCAGCTGAACCAGGCGCCCCGGCGTGGCTGTCGGACGCCGAAGCCTGCGAAATTCCGTTTTCCGGCAATGCCGCTGCGGTTCTCGACGCGGTTCGCGGCGCTTTCGAAGGCCGAACGGTTGACGTTGCCGCCGTTCCCGAAGATGGCCGCCGCAAGAGGCTCCTGATCGCCGACATGGACTCCACGCTGATCCAGCAGGAATGCATAGACGAACTGGCCGACGAGATCGGCCACGGCGCAACCGTAGCGGCGATCACCGAGCGCGCCATGCGTGGCGAGATCGCTTTCGAACCGGCGCTGCGCGAGCGCGTCGCACTGCTCGCAGGGTTGCCGGAATCGATCGTCGAATCCGTGCTGGAACAGCGGATCACCCTGATGCCCGGCGGCAGAGACTTGGTCGGGACAATGCGGGCCCACGGTGCCCACACGACACTCGTTTCCGGTGGCTTCACGGTCTTCGCCGGTCCGATCGCCAAACGGCTCGGCTTCGATGACTACCTTGCAAACACCCTGCTCGCCGGACCGGACGGGCGGTTTTCCGGCGAAATCGCCGAGCCGATCCTCGGACGCGAGACGAAGGAGGAGACGCTGCGCTTGCGCCTGTCGCAACTCGGTCTGGATCCGGCGCAGGCGCTGGCTGTCGGCGACGGCGCCAACGACCTCGCCATGATCGCGCTTGCCGGGCTCGGCGTCGCCTTCCGCGCCAAGCCGGCCGTACGCGAGAAGGCAGACGTTGCCATCGAGCACGGCGATCTGACCGCCCTGCTCTATCTGCAGGGCTACCATCGGGACGAGTTCTCCTCGTGAGCCTGGAAACAGAACGGCTGATCCTGCGGCGATGGCGGGGCGTGGACCGGCCCGTCTTTGCCGCCCTGAACGCCGATCCCGCTGTCATGGAGTTCTTCACCTTCACCCGCAACCGTGCCGAAGCTGACGCGGTGATGGACAAGCTCAATGAACACATCGACCGATACGGTTATGGTTTCTGGGCCATGGAGTTGAAGGAAGACTGGCAAACAATCGGATTTACGGGTCTCCAGAATGTCAATTTCGAAGCCCGGTTCTGCCCGGCTGTCGAAATCGGTTGGCGGCTGCTGCATCCCCATTGGGGAAAAGGCTACGCCACCGAGGCCGCCGAGGCATCACTCGCCTTTGCATTCCGTCGGCTGGGGCTGGAGGAGGTCGTTTCCTTCGCCGTGGAAGCCAACGCCCGTTCCCGTGCGGTCATGGAGCGGATCGGCATGGTCCATGACCCAGAATTCGACTTCGACCATCCGTCGATCGACGCGGGGCATCCGTTTGCCCGGCATGCCTTCTACCGGATCAGACGGTCGGATTGGGAACGGGCTGACGGACGCTGAAACTGCCCTGCTCCTATCGTAGAGGACTATTCCGCGTCTTCGATACGAAGCGGCACGAAGCTCAGTTCGCTTTCCTTCGACGAGATCAGCAGCAGCGCGGATTTCCGGCCGGCCTTTTTCAACTCGTCGACGCGTTGCCGGACGTCGTCGGGCGTCGATACCTTCTCCTGGCCGACCTCGACAATCACGTCGCCGGGTGCGATCCGCTTCTCTTCTGCAGCACTTCCCGGTGCGACAGCGGTGACAAGAACGCCCTCGACGTCTTCCGCGATCTTGTACTGCTCGCGCGCCTGGCTGGTGATCTCGCCAAGCGTCAGGCCGAGAATTTCCTGTGATTCCGTCGCATCGCCTGCTTCGCCTTCCGAACCATTGTCCCCGGACTGGCTGCTGGCCATCAATTTTTCGCCCTCTTCCAGGCGCCCGACCTTGACCTTGACGTTGATCCGCTCGTCCTTGCGGAGCACGATGACGTCGACAGTCTTGCCGACGGCCGTATCGGCGACGATCCGCGGCAGATCGCGCATTTCAGGAACGTCCTGACCGTCGAA
>DATHRP010000587.1:0-12473 GCA_035465195.1 Afifellaceae bacterium
CGGGCCGCTTGATGAATGGATCGATGTTGCCGGATCGCGCCGCTACAGACGCTTCTTCCGCCCAAGCCGCCGGGCATTGCTTTTCGATTTGGCGGCCAGCGGCCGGAGCGCCTGGCGGGCGATCTCCTCCGGTAACCTGCCGCGCATCGCGGCGCTTGCGGACCGGCGCGCCGATTCGGCGAAGGCCATGGGCTTCTCGCTCCACATTGCCGTGAATTCGCGGCGTGTCAGCGTGCCTGCAATCGCGCTCAATGTCCGCCACCAGACCGTCCGCCAGGCCGACAGCATCATCTGCTGCGGCTCGAAGGCGAGCCGCACGAGTGAAATAGGGTCGTAGGCGGACTTGCGGGACGGCATGACCGTAACTCCTGTGCAGCCATTCGGATATGGAACGCCGGGCGGCCTATTCCAGTTCCGTCGGCGCATCCGGATTCAGAAGATCTTTCTGGTTCGACGCGGACCGGTCTTCCTCGACCATCTGCTTCACGCTGTCGTCGGCCGTCGTATCGGTCGGCACCGCCGACTCCGGCTCGACCGGCGCGGGCGGCGATTTTTTCACCGGCGCCGGCCGCGGCTCGACGCCAATCGGGCCAACGGCCTGCTCGAAGCGGAGGCGATAGATCGGCTCGGGTAGCGAGAAGCCGTTGCTTTCCAGCGCAAGCTTTGTGAGGCGCATGGCCTCGCTGCGCGCCTTGGCGAAATCGGTCTTCGTCTGGTCGATCCATCCGGAATACCAGATTACGATGTTGGAATCGCCGACCGCCTTGATCCAGGCGTCGGGGCCGGGCTCGTCGAGCACGAAACCGAGGCCACGCATCGTCTCCAGGCCGAGTTCGATGGCGCGCGAGAGATCGCTTTCGGCGTCGACGCCCAGCTCGAAATCGAAGCGCCGCTCGGGGTTGCGGGTATAGTTGGTGATGACGCCCTTGAAGACGGTGGCGTTGGGTATGCGCACATGGTTGCCGTCGAGGCTCATCAGGATCGTCGCCCGCGACGTCAGCCGGATGACACGGCCTTCCAGTCCCTCGATCAGGATATGGTCGTTCGGCCTGAACGGCTGGCGGATGCTGAGCAGGATGCTGGCGATGTAGTTTTCCACCGTGTCGCGGACGGCAAAGCCGATCGCCAGGCCGAAAATGCCTGCGGCGCCGACGATCGTACCGAGCAGCGCCGTGGCGCCCAGAATGTCGAGCGCCAGGCCCAGCCCCAAGCCGAAAAACACCAGACGGACGATCTGGCGGAGCAGATTGGCGATGAAGGCGTTGGGTGCAAGGCGCGACCACGGCCAGTTGCGGGCGGCGATCCACCAGCCGGCCAGAGCGATTACGATGAAGGCCAGCCCGGCGACAGACAGCAGCGGCAGGTAACCGAAGAGCTGCGACGCGCGGCCGGCAAGCCGGTCGAAAACCGGCACCAGCCGCTCGCCGACTTCTACATTCTCGGCGATCTCGTTGTTGACGGCGACCACGCCCTCGACGCGGCCGGCAAGGCCGGCGGCCTGGTCGGAGAGCGCACCTTCCGGCACCTCGCCGCGCAGTGTCACGACGCCGGCCTTTACGCTGACGGCTAAGCCCTCCAGGCCCTCGATCTCGCGAAAGATCTCCTCGATCCGCCGGTCGATATCCGCATCGGATGGATGATTATCTCCGGCGGCGATGACCGGTTCCGGCTCTGCGGCCGGCTGAGACGGCGCACCGTTGTCCTGTGCCAGCGCCAGCTGCGCCGCCAGCATCAGCGCGACGGCCAGTGCCGGCCGGCAGAAATGCAGCAGCCGGCGCTTCATTGCGAGCGGCCGGTTGACTGACGGCATGCGGCCGTTTCGGTGAAGGTCATGCGGTATTCCCGAGCCCCAAGGCACTGTTGCAGCATAGCCGGTCCTGCGAGCGGATGAAGGCGCCCGGTCCCGCCATCAACAGGCCATCGCTTCAGATCCAGCGCCGCACGCGCGCCTCGTAGGCACGGTAGGCATCACCGAACTTGCGTTCCAGATACTTCTCTTCCGGCAAAATCGCGAAGCGATGCAGCACCCAGGCGCAGACCGGCGTCAGGAACAGGATCCAGAGATTGCCGAGAAGGACCGCCATTCCGATACAGACCAGCACCATCTGCAGGTACATCGGGTTGCGGGTGATGCGGTACGGCCCGCGCGCGACGATCGCCGTGGTTGGCTTCCAGGGGTTTTCGCTCTGCCCCGAGCGGCGCATCAGGATCACCGACCAGAGGCCGAGCCCGAGGATCGAGCCGACGACGACGAGTCCACCAATCCAATGGCGCGCCAGTGTCGGCAACGGGAGGTCGAGCGCTACTGGCCAGATCCGGTTCAGGCCGACGCCTGTCAGCACCGCGACCAGCGGCACCGCCGGCGGAAACACGCGCACCGCGGCGCGGTCGGGCTTGTCACCGTTGCGCATGGACACAGTCTAGCGCAGCCCGGATTGTCGGGATAGCGGCCTCCTGCGCCACGCGAAACCGAAGAAAGCTAGGGTCGCGACCGCCGAATGACAGGTCGGCGATCATAAAATCATTGTGTCCGCGGCCGCCCTTTTCCGCATCGGTGAAGTGCATAATTGCTGGCCTGTGACTGAACCAACCAAGACCAAGAATGGAGCTCATTGATGAGACTGATCACGACACTTGCAGCAGCAGCCCTGTCCGCCGCGATCGCCACAATGGCGTGGGCCGGCGACATGAAGAAGGACATCGTCGATACCGCGGTGGAGGCCGGACAGTTCGAGACCCTGGTTGCTGCCGCCAAGGCGGCCGGGCTTGTCGAAACACTGAAGGGCGAAGGGCCCTATACGGTGTTCGCACCGACCGACGCGGCCTTCGCCGCGCTGCCGGAAGGCACTGTGGAATCGCTCCTGAAGCCGGAGAACAAGGACAAGCTGACGGCGATCCTCACCTACCATGTCGTGCCGGGCAAGGTGATGAGCGGCGATATTGCCGGCAAGGAACTGACGCCGAAGACCGTGCAGGGCGAGATGGTCGACATCAACGCCAAGGAAGGCGTGATGATCGACGGCGCCAAGGTGGTGACGGCCGATATCGAGGCGTCGAACGGTGTGATCCACGTCATCGACGCGGTGATCATGCCCGACGCGGCAATGTAGCCGATCCGACGATCAACGGAACCGACCGGCGCGCCATGGCGCGCCGGTTTTTGTCTGCCACATGCAAGTTGCGGTCAGCCGCCGGTCAACACGGCCATGGCCGCGGACTTCAGGCCTGCGGTCTCCGTCACCACGGCCGGATCGGCGGGCATGAAGGTGAACTCGAAGAAACCGCCGCTGGCGCGCGGCACGATGACGCTCTGGACCTGATAGTGGCCGCCGCGTGCGTCGCGACATTCCGACATGACGTGGATGACGCTGACCCCGTTGATCTCTTCGCGTCGCGTGGCGGAGCGCACGATGTCGCGGCAACCGTCCCTCGATGTCGCCAGCGTTGCGGCCCGCCGTTCCATGGCCGCATCGCCGCCGATGTCAAAAACATTGGTAAAACCAACCAACTTGTCCGACGACCAGAGAACGTCGGGTGAACCGGCGGTTCTGCGGACATTGTCGTCGGTCACGATACGGAAGCCGCTGAGCCCGGAACTGGCGGCGATGTTCGCCGTCATCGCGGCGGCGTCGATGATCATCCGGTAACGGTCGGGACCCGGTCCGGCGGGCTCGGCGGACACGGACTGCACGTCCGTCACCGGCCCCGCAAAGTCGCGATTTTCGCTGACGCAGAGTTCCAGGCGTGCTAGCGCGCGCGACGTGCCGTCAAGGCGGTAGCGATAGGTCTTGCCAGAAAAGCTCACATCCAGAACGCGGCCGCGGCGGAACAGGTCGTAGCTCGCCGGATCCGTCCTGATCGGGAATATCGCGGCATTGCGCGCGACTGCATAGCCGCGGCCGGTGAACGGCGCAACATCGTCCACGCTGAGACTGGCATCGAAGCGTTCGCCTTCTCCGAGCGTCCAGTTCGGGCTCGTGATACCGATATCGACCTGGTATTCAGCGCCCATCTTGAAGAACAGCGAGGTACCGTTGCCGTATTTCGCAACAACGACACACGAGGCGAAGCGGCCGGTCCGATCGGCCGCATAGGCGCCACCTTCCCATCCGGCGACGGTGAAGTTTTCGATGCTGCCCGACGTTGCTGATTCGGAGAAAAGCGCTCCCAGAATCAACAAAACCGCCCTGAAATACTTCAGCGCCGCCGTCATGAATTGCCCTCCAGGCAAATACGCCTAACTGAATCGCGAATCCCGATCCAGTATTAAGGCAGTCTCCGGCGAAAAAAATTTGCAGTGACCTTCGGTAAGGCTCGAGGTCGCGCGGGAAACAGGATCATGTCGCGCGGCGGCAGGCGGGCCGCTGCAATGCGCGGCAGCATCCGAGCGTACAGAGTCGCATCGAAAGGTGCCGCCGTGAGCCATCCCGACCCGACCGGACCCCTCTTCAAATCGCGGGCGCGCAAGATCGCGCCCTTCGTGCTGCCAGACCATCCGGGGCCTTCAGCCGACGCGGGAGCACTGGAAGCGTATGCCCGCGACAAGGCCGGATTCCTGTCGCAGTACCGGCTCGGCTTCGGCGCGCTGGCGGAAGCCGAATGGGCGGCCGCGGGGCTCGAGGCACCGGACATGGACATGCTGCGCGCCTACCGTGTCGGACGAGTACGGGACGAGCTCGCGCGGCGGGGGCTGGACGGCGCCCTGCTCTACGATCCGCTCAACGTGCGCTACGCCACCGACAGCACGAACATGCAGCTCTGGTGCACCCACAATGCGGTGCGCTACGCCTATGTCGCGACCGACGGGCCGGTGACGCTGTGGGACTTCCATCATTGCGAACATCTGTCCGGCCATTCCGAAGTGGTCGACGAGGTGCGCCACGGCATTCCCTGGTTCTATTTCGAGGCCGGACCGCGGCTAGAGGAGTTCGCGGCCCGATGGGCGGCCGAGCTGGCCCAAGTCATTCGCGCTTCCGGCAGCGGAAAAAAACCGCGGATCGCCGCCGACCGGATGAACCCGGAAGGCTTGCGGTTTCTGAAAGCGCACGGGGTCTCGGTCGTCAACGGCGAGGCGGTGATGGAACTGGCGCGCTCCATCAAGTCGGTCGACGAGATCAGGGCGATGCGCCGGGCGATCCATGCCTGCGAGGCGGCCATGCACGTGATGGAGGCGCAGCTTCAGCCCGGCATGAGCGAAAACGACCTGTGGGCGATCCTGCACGCGGAGAACATCCGCTGCGGCGGCGAGTGGATCGAGACCCGGCTCCTTTCGTCCGGCCCCCGCACCAATCCATGGTTCCAGGAAAGCTCGGCGCGGATCATCGAGGCCGGCGATCTCGTCGCCTTCGACACCGACCTGATCGGCCCCTACGGCTATTGCTGCGACATCTCGCGCACGTGGCTCGCCGGCGACGGGCCGGCCGGCAACGAGCAGCGCGACCTCTACGCCATGGCCACGGAGCAGATCGCGGCCAACATGGCGATGCTGAAACCGGGCATCTCGTTCCGCGAGCTCTCGGAGACTGCCCGGAGCCTGCCGGACGATTGCCTGCCGAACCGCTATTCGGTGCTCTTCCACGGCGTCGGCCTGTGCGATGAATATCCGACCGTCCCCTACTTCGACGACTGGGCGAGCTCCGGTTATGACGGCGAGCTGAAACCCGGCATGGTGGTCTGCGTGGAAAGCTATGTCGGCCGGCACGGCGGCCACGAAGGCGTCAAGCTGGAAGACCAGGTGCTGATCACCGAGACCGGCCACGAGCAATTGTCGACCTATCCGCCGGACGAAAGGCTTTCCGGGCCAAGTCTCTGAGTCACCCGCCTTTCAATAAAGATCCGGCAGGTTGCGCCGTTCCCATTCCTCTTCCGGCACCGCGGCGCCAACGCGGAACTCGAACGCGACGACCCGCTCGCGGTCGGGTGTCACCTCGCATCGGAAGCTGACGGTGAACCATCGGCGGGCGTAGCGGAAGGCCGCGCCTTCTGCGACGATGGTGTTCGCGGAGACATCCGGATCCGACGTGGCGTAGGTCACGAGCCGGTCGGGGCTGATGTCGCCGCGCCAGGCATGGATCTGTTCAATCGCCTCCACGGCGCACAATTGCTCCATCCGGTCGTCCTCGGCCAGCGTGAGCAAGGCAAGCCGGGCCTGGCGGCTTGCCGGATCAGCCAGGCTGTCAGCCGCCATCATCCGCGTTGCCCGGATCATCTCCGGCGCCACTTTCGGCGCGGCGACCAGGGCACGTTCGACAGGCGCGGGGCTGACCTGATTGGCGGGGCCCCGTTCGCCCGGCCGCAACGAGCCCCTGCCGGCACGGCCGCCATAGCCGTTTTCAGGGCGGAGGTTGTCCGGGAGGCTGACGATTTCGACCTCGATCCCCTTTTCAGGGGGAGCGGTTACCCGGCGTGACGGCGGCCAGAGAAAAACGAGGCCCGCGAGCATGAGATGGAACACCAGCGAGGCGGCCGGGGCTGGCCAGTTCCCTGCCCACTCTCCTGCCCAGTCCGACGCCCGGACGCTGATCTGGCCGACCCCTGCCCTCGGCAATCGCGCGGCTCCCGCACCATGGGTTGTCACCGTTCCATGCATTCTGCGGGCGGCGCGCGCAAACGCATGTTGCGCGAATACGGTTTCGGTTTGTCGAAATTGTGCCTACCCGGCGCTGGCTGGGTGTAGCCGGGTGAATTCGACCCGCTATGCACAGCCGGAATTCAATCCACCTGAATGGACGGGTCAGAGCGGGATCGTGCGCGCCAGATCTGCTGGCGAAAGCGGTACGATTGCCGCCCGGTAGCTGTCCGTCCCGACAACCTCGATACCGTCAATCAGCAGCTTCCCGCGCGCCACCCGCGTGCACGGGTCCGCCATGCATTCAGCCAGCGCCTCGCGGATCAGCGCGACCTCGCCGTCCGGCCGCGACGCCGCGGTGACGAACGGCAGGCCCGGCGCCCGTTCCGTGGTTCCGAGACTTTTCAGGCGGCCGGTGAGCTTCGGATAGTGCCGGCGCGCCAGCGCCCAGCACACCGCGTCGATCGCCGCGACATCGGCCCGGCCCTCGACGACGGCCCGCATCGATCCGAGATGGCCGCCGCTGATGAGGGATCCAGCAAAGAACGGTTTGTGCCCGCCGCAGGCCCTGCAGGCATGGTGGAGCGCGGCACAGCCAGATTGCGAATGCGCGCCATTGACGGCGGCGACCCGCCCCGCCATGTCCGAAAGCCGGTTTGCCGCCTCGTCTTGCCGGACGACAATGTGGCTGGAATAGAGCGGCCCTTCGCATCCCTCGGCGGCATAGCAGGGGGTCGCCACCGGCCGGACATGATGAAGGAGTTCGCTGACCAGCGGATAGCCGCAGGTCTGGGCAATCAGGAGACCGGGATCACGCCAGATCTCCATCTCGGGCCGGCTTCGCTCGAGCGCCGGCGGCGGATCGAAGCCGCGGTCCCTTAGCGCGACAGCCATTGCGCGCCACAGTATGTCGTTTGAGCGCCGCAGGGCCGGCCAGTCGTACATCGGCAGCGCCGCGATGCCCGGGAGGGAAGTGGCCGGCGCCGCATCTGCGGCCACGACAGCGCCGGGCGCGGCGGTCATCCTCGTTCCGCCCCTGCAGCCGGATCGGAGCGGCGCAGATAGGGATGCGGCACCGGCTCCTTGGTGCGGAACGCGAAGCGGCGGACAAGGTCTCCATAGCCGTCGAAGCGATAGCTGCGTTCGCCATAATACCGCCGGCAGAATTCCGGCAGCCGGTACCAGGGCAGCCGCGGATGGTCGTGATGAACCGAATGCAGGTTGTTGTTCAGGAACAGCAGGGCAAAGAACGGCGAGGCCTCGATGATGGCGGTCTGGTTGGCCGGGTCCTCGTCGGCCTGGTGCTCGGCGAAAGTCCTGAGCATCAGCAGCGAATAGGCCGGGTAGGCAACCGCCACGGCATAGAGCCACAGCGGAAAACCGACGGCCGTCAGCCAGAGCGCGACCGGAACCAGGCCGGCGGCGTGGTATGCCCAGTCGGAGGCAATGCGGCGGTCGCGGGCCGCGATCGCCTTCAGTTCGCCGGCATAGAAGGCGGCAACCGACAGCAGCGGTCCGATCGTCATGCGGCCCGCCAGCGTGTTGTTGGCGCGGAGCAGCACCCGCATCGGCCGCGGCAGGTCGTGCCAATCGCGCCAGGCGAGATAGAAACTCTCCGGATCGTCGTAGGGATCGGTCAGCCGCTCGTTTGCGTGGTGCCTGAGATGCAGGCTCCTGAACCGGCGATAGGGAATGAAGAGGCCGACGGCCGAAAAGACCAGTGCTTCGTTGATCCAGGCCCGCCTGGTCGGATGACCGTGCAGGGCTTCGTGGGAGAGCGATGCATGAAACGTGGTGACCACGGCCAGTGCCGCGACCGCAGGCCACAAGACAAACGGGCTGGAGGTAAGGCCCGCAAGCGCACTCATAGAAAGCCAGAGTGCGTAGAAGATCACGATGACGCCGAGCGTTGGCCACTCGGTCCTGCTGGGCCTGTTCATTCGCTTGCCCCTTCAAACCCTTGCAAATCATCCGGAAATCCGGCCGGTCGGGCAAGGCGACAACGTGCACATTCTGTTGCGTTTGGTTTGCTTGAAGTGGTATTGTTGTGTTTACACAACAACCTTGTGCAAATAGAACGAAACCGGCATGGACAAGCGCAATCTTGGCCCGATCTTCCGTGAACGCCTGAAGGTGGTCCTCGACCGGTTCGCCGGCAGCCAGGCTGAGTTCGCCCGCACCATCGGCCTGGACCGCTCCGCGCTCAGCCAGCTTCTTTCGGAGCATTCGACCCGCCTGCCCCGGGCCGAGACCCTGCAGGCGATCGCCGAGCGCCACGGCGTCAGCGTCGACTGGCTGCTCGGGCTCAGCCAGAGCGAGCTGTTCTCGGCGGAGATAAAGCCGATGCTCGAAATCGAGGACACCGACGGCTCGTCCAGCGATACGCTGATCGCGCAGTGGCACCGCGAGGCGATCGGCTACAAGATCCGTTATGTGCCGACGACGATCCCCGACCTGCTGCGCACCGAGGCGGTGATTGCCTACGATTTTCTGCGCGGTCGCGGCCCCGACGAGCAGATCCAAATCAAGGATGCCGAAAGCCGCCTCGATTATTCGCGGCGACCGGAGACCGACATGGAGGTCTGCATGCCGGTACAGCAGGTCCGTCTGCTTGCAGAAGGGCGCGGCATCTGGTCCGGCCTCAGCCGCGAGAACCGGCGCATCCAGATCGACTACATGGCAGACCTGCTCGACGAGCTCTATCCGACATTCCGGCTGTTCCTTTTCGACGAGCTGGAGGTGTTCTCTGTCCCCTACACCGTGTTCGGCCCGCTGCGCGCGGCAATCTATGTCGGCGACATGTATTTCGTGCTGAACGGCACCGACCACATCCGCGCGTTGTCGCGGCACTTCGACAACCTGATCAAGCGCGCCGTCATCAACGCGCACCGAAGCGCAGATTATCTGCGCGGCCTGAAGGTTGAGTGAGGCGGCAAGCTACACCCTTCAAACAGCCCCCGCGATCGCCTCGGCCGTCATGATGTCGAGGTGGGCGCCGCCGCCGTTCTTGAAGAGGGTGATCTCGCCCGCTGTCTGCCGCCCTGCCCTGCCCTCGACGAGCGCATGGAGGTCGCCGAGCACATCCTCGCGCGTGATGACCCCGGCGGCGATCGCGATGATGAGTTCGCCGATCTCGTCTACAGTCGTGTCGTAGCTGTCAACGAACAGGCGCCCGCGCGTCAGCGTTTCGTCGTCGGCTTCACGCATCTCGGGCGTATAGGCACCGACGAGATCGACATGGCAGCCGGGCCTCAGGAGCGCGCCGCTGATGATCGGATCGACGGTCATGGTGGCGCACGAAACAAGATCGGCCTCAGGCAACGCCGCGTCGAGGTCGGCAACCACCTCGACGCCTGCCGGGAGGTCGCCGAGCCGGCCAGCCAACTCATCCGCGCGCTCCGGCGTGCGGTTCCAGATCATCACGCGGCCGATAGACGGTCGCACGGTCAGATGGGCACGGATCAGCGGCTCGGCCATCGTGCCGGCCCCGACCATCAGCATGGTCTCGACGTCCGGCCGCGCCAGGCAATCGGCGCCGAGGGCGGAATCGCCCGCCGTCTTCCACTTGGTGATCTCGGTGCCGTCGAGGCTAGCCGAGACCGCGCCGGTCTCGTCGTCGAACAGCAGCACCTGTCCCTGCACGGACGGAAGCGGTGGCTGATTATCCGGGTACACGGTCACCGCCTTGACGCCGGCGGCCAACCCCTCGATCCAGCCGGAGCGCACCAGCATCTTGCGGTTGCCCGCTTCCAGCAGCGTGTCGCCGGTTTTCGCCTTCGGCCTCAAATGCCCGGCGCGCAACGCCTCGATCACCAGCGGCCAGGTGGCGGTCTTGCGGATGTCTTCGGCGCTGATGATGCGCATGGTTGGGCCTCCGGTGATCCGATTCACTGGTTTCGACACACATTATCCAATCGCCGGCGAAGCTTGAATGACCGGGCACTGATAATCGCAAAAAAAGGCGGCGGAATCTCCGCCGCCGTCCGTTTCAGAGAGCCCGGCCACGTCTCTGTAAAGCGCTACCGGATTGCCCGGTGAGCCCGTCGCGCCCTTCATCTTGAGCGGCGACCAGACGAACAGGAACTCGTAGGCCTGGTCGGCTACGAGCTGGCTGCGATCGAGGTTCTCCATGTTCCAGATGCCGCGCCGGGTCTGGAGCTGCAAGTGGCACTCGAACGGCTTGTCGGCATTCTCGCCGGGCACCGCCTCAGTGGCCCACGTGTCGGCGCCGGTCAGGATGATCTTGCGATCCGCCAGGTAATTGCAGGCGGAAATGCCGAAGCCCGGCTCGCCGGCATTGAAGCTACCGACCCGCTGGCTCTTCTCCGCCGCGTCGAACTTGTCCCAGTCCTTCGGATGCCAGAGATCGCCGTGGCCGGTGTAGAGGAACACGCAGTCTCCCTCGCCGATCGGATCGATGCCCTGCCGCTCGACCATGGCGTCGATGTCGGCGGGCATGACGATGCCGGGATCGCCAGCACCGGAAGGCACTGGAAGCGCGCCGCCGCGATAGGCGACGGCATCGAGCAGCACGCCGCGGCAGACGAAGCCCTTCTCGGCGACGTTCTCCACGCCGAGCGGACCGAGGCCGTAGGCGCCGATACCGTCATCGCCCAGGTAGCGGCCATTGTAGAAGAACATGCCATCGGACGTGACCGTGCCGATATGGCCCGGCCCGTCGAACTGGGTGCCGATCTGGCCGATCTCGGTGGCGAGATACTCGTCATTGTAGACCAGCTTGTGGCTGCCGAACGAGCCGCCAGTCGGCAGGCCCGGGATGGTCATCCGCCAGCCGCGCGAGCCGAAGGCCGGCGCGTCCTGGGCATAGACCTTGCCGAGGGTTGCCACCTTGCCCTGCTTCACGAGGCCGACCGCCTTCAGCACCATCTCGGGCGTCGTGCGGTTGACCGAACCGGCCCTGTCGTCGGGACCCCATTCGGTCGGGGCCCAGCTCTCCGTCAGCGGCGCGTCGTTGACGTCCTGGGCAAGGGACCGGTCAGTCGCGATAGCCAAAAGTGGCGCGTACAGGGCCAATGCCGCCGCGGCGGCAGAAAGACGGTGCAGAATCATGTCGCTCCTCCGTGTTGTCGCCAGCCCCTTTCCGTTCTGCTGCCTCTCTTTCCAATCCCGTCGCGAAGTAGCCCCCAGCGGAGACTATGCCGACACCCTTGCGGTGTCGAGGTCCGTGATCCGCCCTGGTTGCAGGCGCCGTTGCGCATTGCCACTCGCGGTGATCGCCCTAAAACCCGGACGATCACTGATCGACGAACCCTATCGACCGCACCCAGCCCAATCAGCGAACCATGACGTCCTGCCGCAACCTCGTCTTCCTCTTGGGAGACCAGCTCAGTCCGAACCTGTCGTCACTGAAGGCGGCCGATCCGGAGCGCGACCGGGTGCTGATGGTCGAGGTCGAGGAGGAGGCAACCTATGTCCGGCACCACAAGAAGAAGATCGCGTTCCTGTTCTCCGCCATGCGCCATTTCGCCGACGGCCTGCGCGGGCGCGGATGGGAGGTGGACTACGTTGCGATCGACGATCCGGACAATGCCGGATCGTTCACGGGCGAACTGGAACGCGCGATCGGCCACCTCGGGCCGGAGCGCATCGTCGTCACCGAACCCGGCGAATGGCGGGTGCGGCAGGCGATGGACGGCTGGTCGGAGCGGTTCGAGCTGCCGGTCGATATCCTGGCTGACGACCGTTTCATCTGCTCCACCGACGAATTCGCCGAATGGGCCGAAGGCCGCAAGCAGCTCAGGATGGAATATTTCTACCGCGAGATGCGCCGCAAGACCGGCCTGTTGATGGTCGGCGACGAGCCAGAGGGCGGGCGCTGGAACTTCGACGTGGAGAACCGCAAGCCGGCCATAAACGACCTCAATCCGCCGGGGCCGAAGCGCTT
>DATHRP010000588.1:0-10964 GCA_035465195.1 Afifellaceae bacterium
GAACCCACCGAGGCCCTGCTGCTCGGCGGCCACACCGCGCTGCTGCACGAGGGACGCGTCACCCAGTTCGGCCCGACATCGGAGATTTATCGCCATCCGAAGGACCTCCTGAGCGCCCAGGTCTTTTCCGATCCGCCGATCAACGTTGCGCCTGTGCAGAAGAAAGGCGACCGGATTGTCCTGTCCGATACCGTTTCGTGGCAGGCAGAGGGCGATATCCGCACGATAGCCGACGGCGCGTACACGATCGGCATCCGGCCGCACCATATCGGCCCCGCAGAGAGCGGCAGCCAGCCCGTACCTATCGAGGGTGAGGTGCTGGTGACCGAGATATCCGGATCCGAAAGCGTCGTCCATTTCCGGCTTGCCGATGGCGCCTGGGTCTCCCAGTCGCACGGCGTCCACGCCATCGAGGTCGGCGAGCATGCCAGGCTCTTCGCCGATGTCAGCAAGGCGATGCTGTTCGGTCCCGACGACCGGCTGGTGGCGGCATAGGATACGCCATGGCCCGCATCACTCTCGACAATCTGCGGCATTCCTATATGGCCGATCCGGCCGGTGACGATGACTGGGCACTGAAGCAGCTCGACCTGGAATGGGCCGACGGCGGCGCGTATGCCCTCCTCGGCCCGTCCGGCTGCGGCAAGACGACCTTGCTCAACATCATTTCCGGACTGCTGCACCCGACCGAGGGCCGTGTCCTGTTCGACGACAGGGATGTCACCGAGCTGCCGACCGACCAGCGCAACATCGCCCAAGTGTTTCAGTTCCCGGTGATCTACGACACGATGACGGTCTACGACAATCTTGCCTTCCCGCTGCGCAACCGCGGCGTGGCCGCCGCCGACGTCGACGCCCGCGTGCGGCAGATCGCCGGGATGCTGGAACTGACGGATACGCTGAAGAACCGGGCATCGGGACTGACGGCCGACGGCAAGCAGAAGATTTCGCTCGGCCGCGGCCTGGTGCGCGATGATGTCACCGCGATCCTGTTCGACGAGCCGCTGACGGTCATCGACCCGCACCTGAAATGGGTGCTGCGCTCCAAGCTCAAGGAGCTGCACCACGAGGTGAAGCGGACGATGATCTACGTCACCCACGACCAGACCGAGGCGCTGACTTTCGCCGACAAGGTCGTGGTCATGGACCAGGGCGAGGTCGTGCAGGTCGGCACGCCGGTGGAGCTGTTCGAGGAGCCCCGGCACACCTTCGTCGGCCATTTCATCGGCTCGCCGGGCATGAATGTCCTGCCCTGCAGGATCGACAACGGGCAGCCTGTGTTCGCCGGCCGGCGCATAGCCGCCGCCAATGCCGGCGCGGTCGGCAACGGCGACGGCAAGCTGGAAATCGGCATCAGGCCGGAGTTCGTATCCTTTTCAAGCGACGGAATCCCCGCCAACGTTGTGAAGGTGAGCGACGCCGGGCGCTACCGCATCGTCGAGGCGGTAAGCGACGGCCATAGCATCAAGTTGCTGGTTGGCGAAGGCGAGGATGTGCCCGCGGGCGCCGCCCACCTGCAATTCGCCGAGGCCAGCACCCGGATCTACCGCAACGGCAGGATGGTCACATGAGGACCGCGTCATGAACAAGACGACCAACCAGAAGGCATGGTTCTTCGTCCTGCCGGTGCTGCTGCTGGTGGCGTTCAACGCCATCATTCCGCTGATGACCGTGGTCAACTATTCCGTCCAGGAGACGTTCGGCGACAACACCTTCTTCTGGTCCGGCGTCATGTGGTTCGAGCAGGTGCTCACATCGGAACGTTTCCATGCCTCGCTCGGCCGTCAGCTCTTCTTCACGTTCACGATCCTCGCCATCGAGGTACCGCTCGGCGTCGTGATCGCACTCGCCATGCCGCGCAAGGGTGTCTGGGTACCGGTCTGCCTGGTGCTGATGGCGCTGCCGCTGCTGATCCCGTGGAACGTGGTCGGCGCCATGTGGAACATCTTCGCCCTGCCCGATATCGGCCTGCTCGGCCGCACTCTGAAAGCCATCGGGTTCGACTACAATTTCACCCGGCAGACCGAGGACGCCTGGTTCACCCTGATCATCATGGATGTGTGGCACTGGACGTCTCTCGTCGTGCTGCTCGCCTATGCCGGACTGGTGTCGATCCCCGATGCCTATTACCAGGCCGCCAAGATCGACGGCGCTCGGCCGTGGGCGATCTTCCGCTATATCCAGTTGCCCAAGATGAAGCGGGTGCTGACAATCGCCATCCTTCTGCGCTTCATGGATTCCTTCAACATATACACCGAACCCTTCGTGCTCACCGGCGGCGGACCGGGCAACTCCACCACCCTATTGTCGATCGACCTTGCCAAGCTCGCGCTCGGGCAGTTCGACCTCGGCCCGGCGGCCGCGATGTCGCTGATCTATTTCCTGATCATCCTGCTCTCAAGCTGGGTGTTCTACGCCGTGATGACCCGTAACGAGGACCAGTGATGAGACGTGCAGGCTGGCTGATCCCGACCCTCTACATCATCTTCCTGATGCTGCCGATCTACTGGCTGCTGAATATGTCGTTCAAGACGACGAACGAGATCCTCGGCTCGCTGACGCTGTGGCCGCGCAATTTCACGCTGGAGAACTATGCGGAGATCCTCACCAACCCGGTCTGGTACATGGGCTACGTCAACTCGCTGGTCTACGTGTCGATCAACACGATCCTGTCGGTGATTGTCGCACTGCCGGCGGCCTATGCGTTTTCGCGCTACCGCTTCATCGGCGACAAGCACCTGTTCTTCTGGCTGCTCACCAACCGCATGGCCCCGGCAGCCGTCTTCGCGCTGCCGTTCTTCCAGCTCTATTCCGCGATCGGCCTGTTCGATACACACATCGCCGTCGCCCTCGCCCACACATTGTTCAACATCCCGCTCGCCGTATGGATCCTCGAAGGCTTCATGTCCGGCGTTCCGAAGGAACTCGACGAGACGGCCTATGTCGACGGCCATTCCTTCCCGTCGTTCTTCATCCGCATCTTCCTGCCGACGATCGCCGCCGGCATCGGCGTCGCCGCCTTCTTCTGCTTCATGTTCTCATGGGTCGAACTGCTGCTCGCCAAGACGCTGACGTCCGTCGAGGCCAAGCCGATCGCCGCCACCATGACCCGCACCGCCAGCTCGTCCGGCTACGAGCTCGGCCTGCTTGCCGCCGCCGGATCGCTGACGATCGTCCCGGGCGCCTTCGTCATCTACTTCGTGCGCAACTACATCGCCAAGGGCTTTGCCCTCGGGCGGGTCTGAGCGAAGGAGGACCGCGACCATGGGCCTTTCCTGGATGGCATGGACATGGCCGACGGCCGCGTTCTTCGTCTTCATCGCACTCTGCCTGGCAGCCATGTCGGTCTGGGAATATTACGTGCCCGGCGGCTCGCCGCGACGCGGCATACTGGGCCTCGACACGACCCGCGGCGACCGGCTGTTCATCTCGCTGCTCGGCAGCGCCTATATCCACCTCGCCTGGCTCGGCCTGGTCGGGCCGCCGCTCTGGGGCGCGGTTGTCATCAGCCTGCTCTACGCCTGGGCGGTATTCCGCTGGGTCTGAAACGCCGCCGATATCAGTGCCCTATCTGTCCGGGATGCCAGCCTTGCGCAGGCCCTCGAAATATTCCGGCTGGTTGTCGACGATACCCGGCGGAATTCCCCGTTTCATCTTCTCGATGGTGATATCCGGATAGTGACGCCTCAACTGGGCCGTCGCGTCCGCCATGTTCTTCGCGTCGCCGATCTGGCCATAGTAGCTCGCCAGCATCCGGTAGGCCCATGTCACGCCGACGCCGGCCCTGAGCCCTTCCTTCGTCATCTCGATCGCGGCCTGAAGGTCGCCGCGCTGCTGGTGCACGACGGACATGCCGAACAGGACGTTGAACTTGAACGGATCGAGCGGACTCAGCGCCAGCGCACGCTCGAAGCATGCCATCGCCTTGTCCGTTTCGCGGTGAAACAGCACGTTCAGCCAGCCGGCACGCATCCAGCCCCAGGCATTATTGGGGTCGATCGCCAGGCTTCGGTTGATGAACGATTCCGCCAGCTCGAAGTCCACAGTCGTGAGACTGAATGCGGCGCCAATCGCCGTCAGCGCCGTGGCGTTGTCGCCCGCCCGCAGGGCGGCATGCTCCGCGGTCGCGATAGCGGTCGCCCGATCCTCGGCCGGATCGTCGGACCACATATAGCAGGCCTGCTGGGCATGGCACCATGCCTTGAACGCCAGCGCCACACCGTAATCAGGATCGCGTTTCAGCGCCTCTTCAAAGAGATCCAATGCGGTCTGGTTGTCTTCCTTGCGATGCGCCCAGAAATGCGGAAAGGCGCGGAGCACGAAGTCGTAGGCCTGGAGGTTCTCCGGCCGCGCCCGCTTCGACAGTTCGATCTCCGACGCGCGGATGCTGGGATTGATCGCGCCGGCGACGTGCGATGCGATCCGATCCTGCAGGTCGAAGATATCGGTCATATTGTCTTCGTAGCGGTCGGACCACAGCTGGGTTCCCGTTTCCGTCTCCACCAGTTGGACGGTAATGCGCACCCTGTCGCCGCCCCGGCGTATCGTGCCTTCCACGGCATAGCGCACGCCGAGATCGCGCCCGATCTCGCGCACGTCGACGAAACGGCCCTTGTAGGTGTAGGCCGACTGGCGGGCGATCACGAAGATGTCGCGGATCCTCGACAGGGCGGCGGTGATCTCCTCGACGACCCCGTCGGCGAAGAAATCATTGTCCGGCGCGCCCAGATCGTCGAACGGCATGACGACCACCGATGGAATCGTGTGAATCGAAGCCGGCGAAGCCGACTTTTCGCCTGCGGCAACAGCCGTGCTTCGCCTCTCCTCGCCGGCCGCGGGCGTATCAAGATCCAGCAGCCGTCTGGTCTTGTCCTCGGGCTCGACGTCGAGTGCTTCGGCGAGTGCTGCAACACAGCGTTCGTATTGCCGGCGGGCGGCATTCGGCTGGCCTTCCGCGAGCCTGAGGCGGATCAGGGCGCGATGAGCCGCCTCCGCGGCGGGATCGCCGGCAAGCAGCCGGTCGGCAAGGGCTTCGCAATCGCTGTTGCCGTTGCCGGCAGCCAGGGCATGCGCGCTGAGCGTCTCGACGACCGACATCGCCTGATTGCGGTAGCGCTCGCGAAGCGCCGATACCATGCTTTCCAGCGCCCCGGTAAACTGGATGCCGTCCAGCAGGTCTCCGGTATAGAGCGTCGCGGCGGTCTTCAGATCTCCCGCATGTTCCGAACGCGCCAACGCCTCGAACTGCCTGACATCGATCGACGCATCCGGTCCGGCGAGCCTGACGTTGCTGATATCCGTCAGCAGTTCGTGGCCAGGCAAAACATCCGGCAAAGCTTTCCGGATGGCGGTCAGCGCCTGGCGCAGGCTGGACTTGGCCTGCCCGGCCGACCGGTCGGGCCAGATCCACTCCGCCAGCGCCTCGCGTGCAGCGCCGCGATCGCCGAGAACGGCCAGCACCGCCAACACCTGTGCGGTCTTGCGGGTCGGCAGGGTGACGGCCCGGCCGTCCGCCGTCGCAATCGAAATTCCGCCGAACAGATCAATCGGCATGACCTGGATCCTTCCCGTGCCGTAGCATCGCGATTCCCGTGACAACATACGGATTTAACGCAGATTTCACGCACTGGCCAAAAAATTTACGCCGGCTTTTCGCGCACCAGCCCCCTGGTTTGACGGCACCTGACAATGATGGGCCATCGAAATTGCAGCAACATGCGCTGCCAGCCCGGAGAAGAACAATGACTGCCAAGACAGCCGAACATTCCTGGACACCGACCTCCCGCAAGACCGGAAATGGCAGGGCCGTACTGACGCGCATCGCCGGGCTGATCGACCATATTCGACTTCATGCGCTGGCCAGGCGCCAGCTCCGCAACCTCAGCCCGGCCCAGTTGCACGATATCGGCCTCGACCCGTCGGACATCCACCCTGAAACATCGCAGATGGTCGATCCGGCCACCATGGCGAACCTGATGTCGCTGCGCTGAACCGCCGGATTGTCTCAAACGCGTCGAAGGCCATGCTTCCGCCTTCGGCGCGTTTCCCGTTTCACCCGAAATCGCGCCCCATCGTATAAAACTCGTCGTTCGGCCGCATCGAGATCATGTTGGCCATCCGGTTGCTGAGACCGAACAGAGACGTGATCGCGCCGATATCCCAGATATCCTCGTCGGAGAAGGCGTGTCCGCGCAGCACGGCATAGTCCTCGTCGCCGACGGAGCGGGCGTCGAGGCAGACCTTCAACGCGAAATCGAGCATGGCTTTCTGGCGTTCGGTGATATCCGCCTTGCGGTAGTTCACGGCGACCTGGTCGGCGACGAGCGCATTCTTTGCGCGGATGCGCAGCACGGCGCCGTGGGCGACGACACAATAGAGGCAGTCGTTGGCGGACGACGTCGCGACGATGATCATCTCCATGTCCGCCTTGCTGAGCCCGCTTTCACGTTCCAGCAATGCGTCATGATAGGCGAAGAATGCCCGGAACTCGTCCGGCCGGTGGGCGAGCGCCAGAAACACGTTGGGCACGAACCCGGCCTTTTCCTGCACGGCCAGGATCCGATCCCTGATGTCGTTCGGCAGTTCGGCGATATCGGGTATCGGAAACCGGCTGATCGACTTGTCGCTCATGACGCGGATTCCTCCCGGGCGTCAGGGCATGGTCCGGGTCCTGATGCCCGGAATGGCGGCAGAGTTGCATGCGCCGGCGCGCCATTGCAATGCCGCTTTCATCCCTCCGGCTGCCTGTTGCCATGGTAACCATTGCGTTAATCCTGTCTCGCCGGGGGCAGGGGAAACCGGTAGCATGGGGCGATGCAATTGCTCTTCAGGCCGGCAACGGCGGCGGACAGATCTTCTGTCGAACGGATCATCGAGATTGCGGAAGCACCCGAGGCCCGGCGTATGGGCCTCAGGATCAAGAGCACCGAGGAAAACTGGCTCGATAACGCCATTGAGTCGGGTCGGGTCTACATCGCCCTGGTGGACGAACAGCCCGTCGGCATCGCCGCGACCAGGCTGAAGGACGAATCGGTACTGCACATCGACCATGTGGCGGTTCTTCCGCATCTGCAGGGCCGGGGTATCGGCGGCTGGATACTTTCGGGCGTCGAAGCCGTCGCCCGCGCCGAAAAGCGCTCCAGGCTGACATTCATGACAGCGGCGATGATGAGCGAGCTGCTTCACCTGGGCAGCCGGTTCGGCTTTCACGAGACCCACCGGATGCTGATGGCCGAAGGTGGAAGCCCGCACGTCCAGGTCTATATGGAAAAGATCATCTGAAGCGGCCGGCCGTCGCCGGTTGGGCGGATTCGCCTCCTCTTCCGCCATCAAATTGCGCGTTTTTCGCAATCTATGGATTTTTCGATGATGGTCAATCATGTTATGCCGCCTTCGGGGCAGACAACAGAATCGGGGCAAGCTTGAGTATGCGCGTCTTCAACGGAACTGGCCTGACAATGCTGAAACGCTGCGCCGCAGCCGGCGTCGCCTTTCTTGCCGTTTCCATGTCCGGCCCGACGCTTGCCGCCAAGAACGATGCACCGGTCGAGGGCCCGTATATCGTCGTCGACGCCCGCACTGGCGCCGTGATCGACCACCATGACGCCCAGCGCCCCTGGTACCCGGCATCGACGACGAAGCTCATGACCGCCTTCGTTACGTTCCGGGCCCTGCGCGAGGGAACGATCACGACCCGCTCGCCGGTCATCATCTCCGAGAACGCGCTGTCGGAACCGCCGAGCAAGATGGGATTTCCGGTGGGCACCGTGCTGACCGTCGACAATGCGCTGAAGATCATCATGGTCAAGTCGGCGAACGACATCGCCGTCGCGCTGGCAGAGGGTGTCGCCGGCTCGGAGGAAAAGTTCGTCTCGCGAATGAACGCGGAAGCCCGGCGGCTCGGAATGACACAGACGCGCTTCGCCAATCCGCACGGGCTGCCGGACAGCGGGCAGATCACGAGTGCCCGCGATCTTGCGATCCTCGCCCGCGAAATGCTGAACGAATTCCCGGAGTACCGCGAATACCTTGATATCCCCGCGATCCGGGTCGGCAAGAGGGTCCTGCGCAATTACAATCCGCTGGTCGACAGATACCGCGGCGCCAGCGGCCTGAAGACGGGGTTCATTTGCGCATCGGGCTTCAACCTCGCTGCCAGCGCCAAGCGTGGCAATCGTGAAATCATCGCGGTCGTCCTTGGCGCATACAGCAGCGTCGGTCGCGCGGAGACCGCCGTACGGCTGCTCGACAAGGGCTTCGATTCGCGAGCGGCGGACGGCCAGTCCGGCGTGACGCTCGCAACCGTCGGCTCGGGCACGCAATATTCCAAGCCGCTCGACATGCGCCCGTTTGTCTGCGGCAAGAACAGGGTCGCGGCCGCCCGCGTTCGCTTCAAGTCGCAGAAGGGCGGCAAGCTGATGGTCGCCGAGGGCAAGACGCTCAGGCCGAGCAAGCTCGGCACCCAGCGCCCGACGACACCCATCCAGGTTTCGCTCGGCGGGACCGTGGGCGAAACCGCCGGCCAGACGTGGGTCTTCCTCGGTAAGTTGCCGAAACCTCGACCCGCCGATGCACCGGGAATTCCAGGCACGATGGTCGCCGATACGGTAGACGTGTCGAACCCGTCCATGAAGACGGCATTCGCCGCCACCGACGGATCCGGCAATTCCTCGGCGACCGCCGCGTTCGAAACGGCGATCCGCGAAAAGCCGCCCGTTCCCCTGCCGCGCCCGCGGCCCTCCGACCTTTGAAACGGCACGCTGTTCAGGATTTCACGATCTCGAATGTCAGGACGCCGTCCTGTTCGGATCTGCCAATCAGCCGGTGACCATGTTCCTGGCAGAAGTGCGGAATGTCGATAGCCGCCATCGGATCGGTCGTCAGCACGACGACTCGCGCACCGGCCTCGAGGACAGACATCCTTTTGGCCGTCTTCAGCACCGGCAACGGGCACTTCAGGCCGCGCACATCGATCATCATTGCTTCGTCCATGCCCAGTCCACTAGCCTTTTTTTGACATTGGCGAAACGGCAAGCCCCCTCGCATTGACAATTTCGGGATGATACTTTCGGCTGGAGGAAACGCCTCGAGGGCGCATGCGGGTGCCGCTACGGCCTTGGGTTGAATTCTCGGCCGCGAATGCGGGCGTGAGGGGGAACGATGGGCCTGATAGAGCGAATCAAGAGCGAGTATGCCTATCTGAAGGGCGCTCTGTCGGTTTTGCGCAATGTCGGGACCGTGGCCAGGAATCCGGACCGGACCTACCCCGATATTGCCGAGACGCTGGCCAAAAATTACGGCGACCGTATCGCGCTGCTCTCGGATTCGGAATCCCTCACATTCGCCGAATATAACAGGCGCGCGAACCGGTATGCCCGCTGGGCGATGGAGCATCGCATCAGCAAGGGCGACGTGGTCGCGCTCATGATGCCGAACAGGCCTGAATATCTCGCCATCTGGCTCGGGATCATCCGGGCGGGCGGTGTTACCGCATTGCTCAACACGAACCTCAACGGACCCGCGCTGGCTCATTGCGTCAATATCGTCAGGCCGAAGCATGTCATCGTCGACAGCGCCCTGATAGACGCCTTCAGGACCGCCGAGCCGCACCTCGACCCCGGACCTGAATTCTGGAGCCACGGAAGCAACCCCGCGGGATGGCGGCCGCTGCTGGATGCCGTCGAGAAGCAATCCGGCGCTGCCATTCCGAAGGCGGATCTTCCGAAGCTCACGACAGAGGACAAATGCCTCTTCATCTATACCAGCGGCACGACGGGCCTGCCCAAAGCAGCCAACATCAACCACTATCGCATTCAATCGATCATGTTCGGCTTTCAGGCCGCGATGAAAATGACGAAGGAAGACCGGATCTACGTCTGCCTGCCGCTCTATCATACGTCCGGCGGCGTCCTGGCGGCCGGCGCGGCGCTGACGGCAGGCGGCAGCGTCTTCGTCCGCGAGAAATTCTCGGCCAGTCAGTTCTGGAACGATATCGTCGACAATGAATGCACGGTATTCCAGTATATCGGCGAGCTGTGCCGGTACCTGCTCAATTCCCCGACGCACCCGAAGGAGACGGCTCACGGATTGCGTCTTGCGTCCGGGAACGGGCTGCGGCCGGACATCTGGGAGGATTTCCAGACCCGCTTCCGCATCCCGAAGATCCTCGAATGGTATGCCGCGACCGAGGGCAATGCGGTGTTCCTGAATTTCGACGGGAAGGTCGGCGCTGTAGGCCGGATACCGAAATGGGCGGAGAAACGGCTCGTGACGGAGGTTGTGAAGTTCGACATCGACACCGAAGAGCCGATCCGCAACGAGGACGGATTCTGCATCAAGGCGGCACCCAACGAGGTTGGCGAGGTCATCTCGCAGATCCTCAACGACCCGAAACGGCCGAGCCAGCGGTTCGAGGGCTATGCCGACGAAGCCGCCACGCGGAAAAAGATCCTTGAAGACGCATTCGAGAAAGGTGACCGCTGGTTTCGCAGCGGCGACCTGATGCGCAAGGACGAACTCGGCTATTTCTATTTCGTCGACCGGATCGGCGACACGTTTCGCTGGAAGGGAGAGAATGTGGCGACATCGGAAGTGTCGGAGGCGGTCACCGTGTTTCCCGGCGTCAAGGAAGCGAATGTCTACGGCGTCAAGGTGAACGGCATGGAGGGTCGCGCAGGCATGGCCGCCCTGGTGGTCGACGACGGCTTCGATATCGACGGCCTGCATGAACATGTAAAGCAGCAGCTTCCCGCCTACGCCCGTCCCCTGTTCGTACGGCTTCAGCCGGAGATGGAAGTGACCGGGACGTTCAAGCAGCGCAAGGTCGAGCTGGTGAAGGAAGGCTTCGACCCGGATCGGATTTACGATCCGATCTATTTCGACGATCCCTGATCCGGTTAATACGTGCCGCTGACCGGCGACATCTATCAAGGCATCAACAACGGAACGATGAAGCTCTGAACCAT
>DATHRP010000589.1:0-1908 GCA_035465195.1 Afifellaceae bacterium
TCGGCCAGCTGATCTTCGGCGGCGTGCTGGACCGCTATCCGGGGCTGAAGATCTGCATCGCCCACGGCGGCGGCTACCTGCCGGCCTATGCCGGGCGGATCGACCACGGCTACAACGCCCGGCCGGACTGCCGGGAAATCATCTCCAACCCGCCGGGCGACTATCTGAAGAAGCTCTATTTCGACACGATGGTGTTCGAGCCGGACCAGCTCGGTTTCCTGATCGACAAGTACGGCGCCGACCACATCCTGCTCGGAACAGACTATCCCTACGACATGGGCGAGGAAAACCCGCTCGATTTGATCGCCAGGGTGAGCGGGCTCGAAGGCGACGACCATGCCGCCGTCTGCGGCCTCAACGCGGCGCGGCTTCTCAAGCTGGAACTGGGGTAGGCGGCCGGAAACGGCCCCTATTTCCACACGGCGAAGCCCAATACCGGTCGACATTCACTAAATCTGGAACCCTTTCTTCGCTTCGGCGTTTGCCGTAGGCAAAGGAGACATGACATGAAAGTCCGCACACAAATCGCGATCGCCGTCGGTCTCATGGTGTATGCCATGCTGTTCGGCGTCGGTGCTGTGGCCGTTCTGACGATTCCAGCGCTCAACGCCCACGCAATGTATCTGCTGCCGGCGGTAATCGTGCTGGCGCTGGTACTGACGCCGCCGATCGCCTGGATGATCGCGCCGCGTCTCAGGTTGAAATATTGGCGCGAGCACGGAGAGATAAATCGCGCCTGATTGGCGCTTCGATCAACATCTCGACCGCGCTCCCGGCATTGCGATCAGCGCCCGGCCTTTTCATTGACGCGCGTCTGGAACGAAGCCGCCGTGACGACGACGCGCTCGTGACGGCCCTCGCCGATGACGTCCATCTCGTCGCGGGCGCGGATGAAGAAGGTCAGCTTGCGCCCGTCGACGGCGGTGAGTTCGGCCTCGGCGGTCACCTTCATGCCGACCGGCGTGGCCGCGACGTGTGAGACGTCGATATGGGTGCCGAGCGACTGCTTGCCGTCCGGCAGCAGGTGCTCGACCGCCGCCAGCGCCGCCTCCTCCATGAGGTTGATCATCTTCGGCGTCGCCAGCACGGCGATGCGTCCGGAGCCGACGCGTGGCGCGGTATCGCTGGTGCCGACCACCATCTCGGCCTCGCCGGCCAGTCCGGGCTCGATCTTGTCCATTCGGTCGTCTTCCTCTCGGCGTCGGGATATTCGGGGATTTGCGGGCAGGTCTGCTGTCGGAACCTTTTCGGGCATTTTGCGCGGGCGCGCAATCGTCCCGGCTATTGCCTTGGCAACACGCTTTTCGGGCGGCGCGAAAGCTGGACGGCCAGGATGCCGCCGGCGACGATCGCCACGCCGGCCAGGTCGCGCAGGCTGACCGTCTCGTTCAGCACCAGCGCGGCGACGGCGACACCGAGAAACGGGTTCAGGAAGTGATAGGTCGCGGCGCGCGTCGGGCCGATGCGGCGGACCAGCCAGAACCACGTCACGGTGGCGGCGATTCCCGGAACCAGGATGGTGTAGGTGAAGGCGCCTGCAAGCCGCCAGCCCCAGTTGACTTCCCAGGTCTCCAGCACAAGGGCGAAGGGAAGCAGCACGAAGCTGCCGACCAGCATCTGCAGCCCGACGATCATCAGCACGTCGCCGCGCGGCAGGGCGTCGCGCAACAGCAGGGTCGCCGCGGTCAGAGATAGGAGCGCCGTCACCATCAGCGCGATCCCGGTCATGTCGACATTGCCTGAAGCGATCCGGCCGCTCATGATCATCACGGCGCCGGCGAAGCCGATAACGAGGCCCGCAAATCCGAGCCAGGAGAGCTGCTCGCCGAAGAACAGGCGGCTGGAGAAAGCGACGGCCAGCGGCAGCAGGCTGGCGATGATTACCGCCACGCTCGCCTCGATGGTCTG
>DATHRP010000590.1:0-2886 GCA_035465195.1 Afifellaceae bacterium
CCGGCTGGTCAGCGGTGCCGCATTGCCGGAGCCCAAGCCGGTATTCCCGCGCTATGTCGCGCCGGAGGCGGAGGGGCAGGGCGCCTGACCATGCTCGTCGACAGCCACTGTCATCTGGACTTCCCCGATTTCGCCGAGGAACTCGACGATATCGTCGCGCGCGCCGAGGCGGCGGGAATTGGCCGGATGGTGACGATTTCGACGCATGTCAGGCAGTTCGACCGGGTGCTGGCGGTGGCCGAACGCTACGACAGCGTTTTCTGCTCGGTCGGGACGCATCCGCACAATGCGGACGAGGAGCTGGATATCGAGCCTGTCGATCTCGTTCGGATTTCCGGGCACCCGAAGGTCGTGGCGATCGGCGAGGCGGGTCTCGACTACCACTATGACAACTCGCCCCGCGAAGCGCAGGCCGAGGGTCTGCGCAGGCACATCGCGGCGGCCCGGGAGACCGGGCTGCCACTGGTGATCCATGCCCGCGATGCGGACGCCGACATGGCGGCGATCCTGACGGAGGAAACGGAGAAGGGTGCCTTTCCGGCCGTTCTGCACTGTTTCTCGTCCGGCCGCGGCCTGGCGGAGACGGGAATCCGGCTGGGGCATTATGTCTCCTTTTCCGGCATCCTCACGTTCAACCGGGCCGAAGAACTGCGCGATATCGCCCGCGACTTGCCGGGCGACCGGATCCTGGTGGAGACCGACGCACCCTACCTTGCGCCGACACCGTATCGCGGAAAGCGCAACGAACCGTCCTACGTCGTCAATACCGCGCGGGTGCTGGCCGAGACACGAGGCGTCGGCGAAAACGAGATCGCCGAGCAGACCACCGCAAATTTCTTCCGGCTGTTCTCCAAGGTGACGCGCCCCTGATGGCCCGGTTGCGCGTGACGATCCTCGGCTGCGGTTCCTCGCCCGGCGTGCCGCGCATCGGCAACGACTGGGGCAAGTGCGACCCGGACAACCCGAAAAACAGGCGCAGGCGCTGCTCTATCCTGGTCCAGCAGCTCGGCGACCGCGACAGCGTGACCAACGTGCTGGTCGATACCAGCCCCGACATGCGCGAACAGTTGCTCGACGCCGGCATAGGGACGCTGGACGGGGTTCTCTACACCCATGCCCATGCCGACCATATCCACGGTATCGACGATCTCAGGGCATTCTGGATCAACAGCGGCGAACGTATCGACGTCTACGCCGACCAAGTCACCACTGAACGGTTGCACGAGGCTTTCGGATACTGCTTTAAGGCACCGGAGAGCAGCTTCTATCCGCCGATCTTGCGGACCAATCTGATCCATCACTGGGAGCCGGTGAAGATCGAAGGGGCAGGGGGCACCCTGCTCTGTCTCCCGTTCACCCAGCGGCACGGTTCGATCTACACGCTCGGCTTCCGCTTCGGCGGCCTGGCCTATTCGCCGGACGTCAGCGATCTCGACACTCAGGCCGTCGAGGCTCTGCAGGATCTTGATGTCTGGATCGTCGACGCGTTGCGCGACCGGCCGCATCCGAGTCATTTCTCGCTTGCCGAAGCGCTGGACTGGATAGAACGGCTGAAACCGAAACGCGCGATCCTGACTCACATGCATATCGATCTCGACTACGAGACGCTTCGTGCGCAATTGCCGCCACATGTCGAACCGGCATACGACGGCATGGTGATCGAACTCGATCAGCGAATGCATGAGTGACTGTTGCGCGCGCAAACCCGCTTGTCGGCGAACCGGAAATCCCGGCTCCTACGTTAGATAAATGGTTCCATAATATATCTTATGCGATCAACAAATGCGGAGCGCGGGCGTAATCCGCTGTGGATCGACCGGCGCTTCACTCCCGCCCCTGCGTCGGCCATGGCATCATCAGAATGAGCGAACCGGAGTGGATTATGCCGTCCAAGCCACCAATCGAACGGCTGATCGAGATCATGGCCGCCCTGCGTACGCCTGGCAGCGGTTGTCCATGGGACCTTGAACAGAATTTCACGACGATCGCACCGTACACGATCGAGGAAGCCTATGAGGTCGCCGACGCCATCGAGCGCGACGATATGGACGATCTGAAGGACGAGCTCGGCGACCTGCTGCTCCAGGTCGTCTTCCACGCCCGTATGGCCGAGGAATTGGGCGCGTTCGCCTTCGACGATGTCGCGGAAGCGATCAACAAAAAGATGATCCGCCGGCATCCGCATGTCTTCGGCAACCTCGACGCTGACGATGCGACTGCCGTCAAAGTTAACTGGGAAACGATCAAGACAGAGGAGAAGGCCGAACGGGCGGCGCGGCGCGAAGCAAGGGGACAGGCGGATGAGCGAACCGGCTTCCTCGACGATGTCCCCCGCGCCCTCCCTGCATTACAGCGCGCTTTCAAGCTGCAGAAGCGCGCTGCGCGCGTCGGCTTTGACTGGCCGGATACCGAGCCGGTCGTCGGCAAGATCCGCGAAGAGGTCGACGAACTGGCACACGAGTTGGCCTCCGGCTCCGACCAGACCAGACTGATCGACGAAATCGGTGATCTCCTGTTCGCCGTCGTCAATCTGGCCCGCCATCTCGGCATCGATCCGGAAGCCGCATTGAGCGGCACAAACGGCAAGTTCGTACGCCGGTTCACGGAGATCGAGCGGTCATTGGAAAAGACCGGGAAGAGCCTGGATGAAGCAAGCCTCGACGAGATGGAAGCAATCTGGGTGGCCGCCAAGAACAGCGAAAAGCACGGCGGCTAAACCACTTCCGGCTCCAGGTTCGCTTTTTTTGCCCACGTGCGGAATGCCGCGAGTCTTTTTTCAGGGATTCGCACGGTCATGCGCACGACGCCCGTCGTCTGGTCGTCGGAACGCTCCAAGACTTCCGCGTGTTCGAAAAGCCAGGCCATATGGTGCGCCTGTTCTGGCTG
>DATHRP010000591.1:0-3722 GCA_035465195.1 Afifellaceae bacterium
GATCATGCTCAAGGATATCGCCCTTGTAGATCCAGACCTTGATACCGATGGTGCCGTAAGCCGTATGCGCGGTCGCCGTGCCGTAGTCGATGTCGGCGCGCAGCGTGTGAAGCGGAACGCGGCCTTCGCGGTACCATTCGGTACGGGCGATTTCCGCGCCACCCAGACGTCCGCCGCAATTGATGCGGATGCCGAGCGCGCCGAGACGCATCGCCGACTGGACTGCCCGCTTCATGGCGCGCCGGAACGCGACGCGGCGCTCCAGCTGTTGGGCGATCGACTGCGCGACCAGATTGGCGTCGACTTCCGGCTTGCGCACCTCGACGATGTTGATGTGCACCTCTGAGTCGGTCATCTGGCTGACCTTGCGGCGCAGCTTCTCGATGTCCGCACCCTTCTTGCCGATCACGATGCCCGGCCGGGCAGTGTGGATCGTCACACGGCACTTCTTGTGCGGCCGTTCGATGACGATCTTGGAGACGGCTGCCTGCTTCATATCCTCCATCAGCATGTCGCGGATCTTGATATCCTCGTGCAGCAAGTCACCATATTCCTCTTCGGAGGCGTACCAGCGCGAGTCCCACGTCTTGTTGATGCCCAGACGAAGACCAATCGGATTGACTTTCTGACCCATGATAAATGTCTTCCTCAGGCTGCTTCTTCGACTTCGCGAACCACGATCGTCAGGTTCGAGAACGGTTTCTGGATCCGGCCGACCCGGCCACGCGCGCGCGGCTTGAACCGCTTCATCACCAGCGCCTTGCCGACATGGGCTTCAGCCACGATCAGGCTGTCCACGTCGAGGTCGTGATTGTTTTCCGCGTTGGCGATCGCGCTCTCCAGCGTCTTCCTGACCTGGCCGGCGATCCGCTTGCGGGAGAATTCGAGTTCGGCGAGCGCGGTAGCCACCTTCTTGCCGCGGATCATGCCGGCGACAAGATTGAGCTTCTGCGGGCTGACGCGGATCATCCGCTGCACCGCCTTGGCCTCGTTGTCCTGCAGCACCCGCTCGCGCTTGGACTTGCCCATGGTTCAGCTCCTCCTCGCCTTCTTGTCCGCGGCGTGACCGTAATAGGTCCGCGTCGGAGCGAATTCACCGAACTTGTGGCCCACCATGTCTTCCGACACGGAAACCGGAATGTGCTTCTGGCCGTTGTAGACGCCGAACGTCAGACCGACGAACTGCGGCAGGATCGTCGACCGCCGGGTCCAGATCTTGATGACCTCGTTGCGGCCGGATTCCCGCACCTTCTCTGCCTTCGTCAGCAGATAGCCGTCGAAAAACGGGCCTTTCCAAACAGAACGTGACACTGCTTCTCTCCTGTCCCTTGCCCTAGCGGCCCTTCTTGCGGGCGTGCCGCGAGCGAAGGATGAACTTGTTGGTGGCCTTGTTGGAGCGCGTCTTCTTGCCCTTTGTCGGCTTGCCCCAAGGCGTCACCGGATGACGGCCGCCCGACGTGCGGCCCTCGCCGCCGCCATGCGGGTGGTCGACCGGGTTCATCGCCACGCCGCGCACGCTCGGCCGGCGGCCGAGCCAGCGCGAACGGCCGGCCTTGCCGAGGCTGATGTTGGCGTGATCCGGGTTCGACACGGCGCCTACCGTGGCAAAGCAATTGCCGTGCACCAGCCGCTGCTCGCCGGAGCCGAGCCGCAGGATCGCATAGCCCTGGTCGCGACCGACGAGCTGGACATAGGAACCGGCCGCGCGGGCGATCTGGCCGCCCTTGCCCGGCTTCAGTTCGACATTGTGGACGATCGTCCCGACCGGAACCGCCCTGAGTGGCATCGCATTGCCCGGTTTGACGTCCACGTCGGACTCACCGGACACGACCTTGTCGCCGACGCCCAGGCGCTGCGGCGCCAGGATGTACGACAAATCGCCATCCTCGTAGCGGATCAGCGCGATGAATGCCGAGCGGTTCGGATCGTATTCCAGGCGCTCCACCGTAGCCGGAATATCGAATTTCCGGCGCTTGAAGTCGACGAGCCGGTAGCTCCGCTTGTGACCGCCGCCGCGGCGCCGCGCGGTAGCGCGACCGTGGTTGTTGCGACCGCCCGACTTGGTCAGGCCTTCCGTCAGACCCTTGACCGGCTTGCCCTTCCACAGGCCGGACCGGTCAACGGTGACGAGCTGGCGCTGTCCCGGTGTCGTCGGATTGTAAGTTTTCAAAGCCATCGTCTTTGCCTCAGAGACCCGTGGTCACATCGATCGCGTGCCCTTCGGCGAGCGTCACGATCGCTTTCTTGACATCACGCTGGCGCCCGCGGATGCCGCGGAACCGCTTGTTCTTGCCTTTGCGGACCAGCGTATTGACGCTCTTCACCTTGACATTGAAGAGCGTTTCCACCGCCTGCTTGATTTCCGGCTTGGTGGCGCTGTCCGCAACCTTGAAGACGACCTGGCTGTTTTCCGAAGCCAGGGTCGACTTTTCGGTGATGATCGGAGCGATGATCGTATCGTAATGCTTCAGGTCGCTCATTTGAACCGCTCCTCGAGAGCTTCGACTGCGGCCTTGGTCAGCACCAGCGTGTCACGCCGCAGGATGTCGTAGACGTTGATGCCCTGGATCGGCAGCACATCAATATGCGGAATGTTCTGCGCCGCGCGGCCGAAGTTCTCGTCGATCTGGGAACCGCCGATCACCAACGCGTTGTTCAGGCCGAGACCGGAAAGCTGGGCCACCAGCGCCTTGGTCTTGCCGTCGGAGGACGTGGCATCGTCGATCACGATGATCGCCTCGGCCTTGGCCTTGGCGGAAAGCGCATGCTTGAGCGCCAGCGCGCGGACTTTCTTCGGCAGGTCGATCGCATGGGAGCGCGGCGAAGGTCCGAAAGCCTTGCCGCCGCCGCGGAAGATCGGCGCCTTCTTGTCGCCGTGCCGTGCACCACCGGTGCCCTTCTGTCGATACATCTTCTTCGTCGTTCCGGTCACGTCGGAGCGCTGCTTGGTATTGTGCGTACCCTGCTGGCGCTTCAGTTCCTGATAGCGCACCATGCGGTGAAGGATATCGGCGCGCGGCTCCAGGCCGAAAACGTCATCGGAGACGCTGACCTTGCCGGCCGCCTTGCCGTCGAGGGTTGTTACTTTCAGTTCCATCACGCGTCCTCACCCTCGGCGGATTTCTCCGACCCGTTACCGGCATCAGCCGCTTCGGCCTCGACGGCCTGCGCTTCTTCCGGAGCCGCCTCTTCCTTCGGCGCCTCGTCCTTCGGAGCGGCGGCGCCTTCCGGCAACCGGAAAGCCGCCGGGACCGGCGCGTCGTCCGGAAGCGACTTCTTGATCGCGTCGCGGATCACCAGAAGGCCGCCCTTGGAACCCGGCACCGCGCCCCTCACCAGGATGATGCCCTTTTCGACATCGGTGCGGACGATCTGCAGGTTCTGGGTCGTCACCTGGGTGTTACCCATCTGACCGGCCATCTTCTTGCCCTTGAAGACACGGCCGGGATCCTGGTTCTGGCCGGTGGAGCCGTGCGAGCGGTGCGAGATCGACACGCCGTGCGAGGCGCGAAGGCCGCCGAAATTGTGCCGCTTCATGGCACCGGCGAAGCCCTTGCCGATCGAGGTGCCTGTCACGTCGACATACTGGCCGGGTACGAAGTGGTCGGCTGTCAGCTCCGCGCCGACTTCAACCAGGTTCTCCGGGCTGACACGGAATTCCGCGAGCTTCCGCTTCGGCTCGACGTTCGCCTTGGCGAAATGGCCGCGCAGTGCCCGGGTCG
>DATHRP010000592.1:0-2267 GCA_035465195.1 Afifellaceae bacterium
TCCGGCGGCCGATTGAAAGCCGAATCGCCATTTTGGGCTGATTGCCTGTTGTACCGTGTAACGTTACTGACCGGGCCCATCTGGTAACAGTCCGCGCGCTACTCGGCGATGAGCTGCTCAATGGCAGCGCGGATACTTGCCATGTCGTTCACGCACATCGCATGCTCCTCGTCGCCGTCGGCGTCGTGGTACTCCATGCCCGGATGGACGAACCGGATGATGCCGGACCTGTCCAGGAGAAACGTCACCGATGTTGCCGGCCGCTCGGGGCCCGTCAGCCACCAGTCCCTGAGCGTCCGCGTCCGCCAGTCCCAGTCGATGGCCACCGGGAATACGAACTGCCGGCTCTCCACTGCGCGCCGCACGCGTTCGACGTCCAGCGGGTCGTCGCGCCCCGCCTTCGGATGAAACACGCCGATGACCGTCAGCCCCCTGGCCGAATACTGCTCATGCAGCGCGCGCAGGGCAGGCGCGCTGCTGGCGCAGAAAGGACAGGTATCGGTCCACCAACGAACCAGCACGACCTGTCCCCGCAGATCCTCCAGTGACAGCGGCGGGGAGTTGAGCCAGCCATCGAACTGGAACGGCGGCGCGGCGGCGCCGATGCGGTCATCGCCGGCAGAGCGGTCCATCGCCCTAAGACCGGCGAGATCGCTCGCGATCTCCGCATCGATTTCGACCTCGGACTTTCCTTCCAATCGCAACACGTCGCGGTAGTCAGCCCACGACTCAACGGGCCTGATATCCTCACCCGAGGCAACGGCTACTCCGCAAGTTAGGGCAAACAGCACAAGGCTTCGTCGCAACATCGCATCTACTCCAACGCCAACAAGGGATTGTAACAATCCGTATTGGAAAGCGGCGTTCAGCAACCGCGAATAGCATCTTGGTCGCACGGAGCCACTACAACATGCTCAGTAAGAGCCCAATTGCACCTTTTTAAAACAAATGCATCGATTTTTCCATTCATAGTAACGCCTAACGCCCAGGATGAAACGCCGCAGTTGAGCGGCCGCGCGCTGCGCGATCCAGCGCGCCTACGGCGCCCCCGCGACACCGTATCACGGTCCGCTCCAACTGCTCGTTATGCGACGCGCGGCACGGGCCACACGCACCGCTACTGGATCTGAGTCGCCTGAGACCAGACCACTTGCCAAACACCGTTTCGCCTCTCGTACACGTCGGTATGCCAGAAGCGCCCGCTCGGAGCATCTGGTATGGCCTTTACCTTGATTTGAAGCTCGGCCTGATAGCGGATGACAGCGGCATCTCCGAAGAGCTTGACCTCTATGGTTCCTGGCTCCCATAAGAGATAGTCGATCTCGCCTGCGGCGATCGCACCGAGATACTCGGCCTTCGATAGTGAACCGCCGAGTGGGTTGATCAGCTGAAAGTTGTCCGCGTGGAGGCGGGCGGCAGTTTGAACATCCGCGTCCACGAGAGCTCGTAGCCGCTGGTGCTCGGCAGCGCGAAGCTGCTCAACCACATCCTGCGCCTGCGCACTCGCGGCGGTCAGAACGATGAACAGACACGCCACTGTACGAAGGATCATGCTTCTTCTTCCTCCCGCGACAGATCAGAATCCGTCGCATAACGTGTTGGTTATCTACACCTCTCAACTTCAGCCCCATAGACGCCTTCTTCATAGTTGATTTCCCCGGAAGGTAGCTGCAACCGAAAGCTCCCGCCATTTGCCTCGTCGATAGTGAACTCTCTGCCTATAAGCCGTGGATCTCCGCACCGCCACCAAATTGAAGAAACCGACTTTGGAAGTGCTTCAATGTTCGCCGCATTCTGATACAGCTCCTCCAGCGTGTAGGAAACGACCAAGTCACCCTTCGAATCGTAGATGACGACAACCTGCCCATAGCCCATATTGTGCCAATTGTCGAAGGTAACGAGTTCTCCTGCATCGGTTAAAAAGAAATCTACGGGGCGAACAGGATTAAGTAGTTCGATTTCGTTGGTTCGGACGTACGGGTCAGCACCATTTCGTTCGTAAAAAATCGCCCGTGCATGAGATCCCAGTTTTGCGCCGGCAAATCCATACGATTCGCCCCATGAGTCACCTGGGATGACACGAACGAGCCGTTCCGCATTCGGGCTCACTTCGCCGGCAATTGTCACCGGCTGCCAACTATCCCCTGCCGCAAAGCCAGGAAGGACAAGAAACAGGATGAAAGCGATTCGCAACATACGTAGATAACGTTTGAATTAAGCGGCGCCCTTTAGGGCGTCCGCCTTTAATGATTTGTTAGGAAGGCTCC
>DATHRP010000593.1:0-2214 GCA_035465195.1 Afifellaceae bacterium
GAAGGCGTCGCGCAGGCCGTCGCCGATGAAGAGCAGGCTCAAGAGCAGCAGGACGAGGAAGGTCGCCGGGAACCACAGCAGCCACGGCAGCACCTCGAAGACGTTCGCTCCTTCCGCGATCAATGTGCCGAGCGAGGTGAGCGGCTCCTGCACGCCGAAACCGAGATAGGACAGGAAGCTCTCGGTGACGATGATCTCCGGCACGGTGAGCGCGGCGTAGATGACAGTCGGACCGACGAGGTTCGGAACGATGTGGCGGAAGATGATCGCCGACGTGCCTTGCCCGGCGGCGCGCGCCGCCTCGATGAATTCGCGCTGCTTGATCGACAGGGTCTGGCCGCGGACGATGCGGGCCATGGTGAGCCATTCCAGCGCGCCGATGGCGGCGAACAGCAGGTAGACGTTGCGGCCGAAGATCACCATCAGCAGGATAACGAAGAGGATGTATGGCAGCGCGTACATGATGTCGACGAAGCGCATCATCGCCTGGTCGGTCCGGCCGCCGAGATAGCCGGCGACGGCGCCGTAGGTCACGCCGATCAGCACGGAGACCAGCGTCGCGACAAGCGCGACGGCGAGCGAGACGCGGGTGCCGAAAAGGGTGCGGGCGAGCAGGTCGCGGCCGTTCTGGTCGGTGCCGAAATAATGGCCGCTCTCCAGCGAGGGCGGTGCGCGGAAGGCGGCCCAGTCGGGATCCTCGTAGTTGAAGGGGATGACATGGGGCCCGAGGAACGCAGCGACGACCAGCGCCGCCAGAAGGAACAGCGAAACGACGGCGGCGCGGTTGCGGCGGAGCCGCGCCATCGCGTCCTGGATCAGGCTGCGGCCGCCCTCGGCCTCTGCGCCCTGGCCAAGCGCGCCGTCCAATGCCGATTCGCGGAACGACCGGAGGATCATTGCGCCCTCACCTTCGGATCGAGCCAGGCGTAGAGGATGTCGACGATGAGATTGAGGACGGTGATCAGCACCATGTAGAAGATCACCGTGCCCAGCACCATGCCGTAATCGCGGTTGAGCGCGGCGTTGATGAAGAACCGGCCGATGCCCGGCAGCCCGAAAATGCTTTCCACGACCAGCGAGCCGGTGAGCAGATAGCCGGCCGCCGGACCGAGATAGGAGACCACCGGCGTCAGCGCCGGCTTCAGGGCGTGGCGCACGACGATCGCGGTATCGCCGAGGCCCTTGGAGCGCGCGGTGCGTATGAAATTGGTATTCATCACCTCGATCATGGCGCCGCGCATCAGCCGCGATATGCGGGCAATGTGCGGCCATGCCAGCACGGTGACCGGCAGGACGAGATAGACCGGCGAGCCGTCGCCCCAGCCGCCGACCGGCAGCCAGCCGAGCTCGACGCCGAAGACGAGCTGCAGGATCGGCGCAACGAGGAAATTGGGAATCACCAGCCCGAGCAGGATGATCGCCGCCAGCGCGTAGTCCGGCAGCGCATTACGTTTCAGCGCGCCGTATACGCCGGCGGTCACGCCGAACAGGATGGCCAGGAGGAACGCGGCGCCGCCGACGATGATGGTGTACGGCAGGCCGATCAGGATCTGCTCGGCGACGGTGAAATCCTCGGTGATGAAGGAGGGACCGAGATTGCCGGTCAGGACGTCGCCGATATAAATGAAATATTGCTCGACCAGCGACTTGTCGAGATTGTAGTGGGCGACGATGTTCTGCTTGACCGCCGGCGGCAGCGGCCGCTCACCATCGAACGGCCCGCCCGGCGCGAGGCGCAGGACGAAGAAGCAGACCGTGATCGCGATCCACAGGACGGGAATCGTGGACAGCAGGCGTCTGAAGGCGTAGCGCAGCATCGACGGCAGACCGGCATGCCCGGCGAACCGGGCATGCCTGCGTCACGTCAGGTCATTCGACGATTTCAAGCCATCGCGTGCGATGGATGTCGAAGGCATTGTCCTCGAAGCCCTTGACCTTGGGCGAGACGACGTTGCGCGACAGGTAGTAGTAGATCGGGATCGCCGCCGTATCGTCGAGGGCGATCTTTTCCGCCTGCTTCAGCAGCGCGGCCCGCTCCTTGGCGTCGCGGGTGGCATTGGCCTTGTCGAGCAGCGCATTGTACTCGGCATTGTTCCAGCGGCCGTAATTGTGGCTGACGCCGGCCTTCAGCAGGTTGAGGAAATTGTCGGCGTCGTTGTAGTCGGCCAGCCAGCCGGCCCGGGCGATTTCCAGCACGCCGCGCTGAAGCTCGTC
>DATHRP010000594.1:0-3720 GCA_035465195.1 Afifellaceae bacterium
CAGGGCCTATTCGCTTGCCGGCGATCGCATATCCTCGCTGCATTCAAGGCCGGCCTACCACGGCCTTTACATGGCCATCTGGGCGGTGGTGCCGGGCGCCCTGCTGGTTTTCCTGTGGTCGGCGGCCGCGCCGAAGGTCGAAGACAATATCGTCGCCGGACGCTTCGCCGAACACGTGGCGGAAATGTCGCTTCCCCAGCGCCAGGCCTTCATCAGGGATGCCCGCGCGCTGGCCCGCAACGTGACCTATGGAACGCCGACGCCGGAAACCGAGGCGGCGGCCGAAATGTTCCGCTCGCTCGGCCAGACGTCGAACAGTCTCCTGGCCGCTCTCCTCGCGCTGGTTGTCGGAGCGGGTATCGCATGGGCCTACCGCCGGATCGCTCCGGCCGCGCGCACCAGACATGTCGTCGAACGGTTCATCCGTGTCCTGCTGATCATCTGTTCGGCGGTCGCGATCTTCACGACCATCGGCATCGTCCTTTCGCTGATCTTCGAATCGCTGCGCTTCTTCCAGAAGGTGCCGATCTGGGATTTCCTGTTCGGCCTGCACTGGAGCCCGCAGAGCGCCTTCGAGGGCGCCGGCGGCGGCGGACCGACCAATCCGGACGTCTTCGGCGCGGTGCCGCTGTTCGCCGGCACATTGCTGATCACCGCGATCGCCATCTTCGTTGCCGCGCCGATCGGCCTGATGGCGGCGATCTACCTGTCCGACTACGCCTCGCATACCTTCCGCGGCATAGCCAAGCCGCTGCTTGAAATCCTGGCCGGCGTTCCGACGGTCGTTTACGGCTTCTTCGCCGCCCTTACCGTGGCGCCGACGATCCGCGGCTTCGGCGAATCCTTCGGCCTCAGCGTCGCCTCCGAATCGGCGCTGGCGGCCGGCCTTGTCATGGGCATCATGATCATTCCCTTCGTCTCCTCGCTTTCCGACGACGTCATCAATTCCGTGCCGCAGTCGCTCCGCGACGGGTCCGCCGGCCTGGGCGCGACGAAGTCGGAAACGATCCGCCGCGTTGTCCTGCCGGCGGCGTTGCCGGGCATCGTCTCCGCGCTGCTCTTGGCCATCAGCCGCGCCATCGGTGAGACCATGATCGTCGTCATGGCGGCCGGCCTTGCTGCCAACCTGACGGCCAATCCGCTCGAGGCGGTGACCACGGTCACCGTGCAGATCGTCACGCTGCTGGTCGGCGACCAGGAATTCGATAGCGCCAAGACGCTGGCCGCGTTCGCGCTGGGCTTGGTGCTCTTCTGCATCACGCTCTGCCTCAACGTGATCGCATTGCGCGTCGTCCAGAAATACCGGGAACAATATGACTGACGGCACATTCGGCACACCGGCGGGCGCATCGTCGGTCCACACCGACGAACAGGCCCGCGCGCGCCTGGCGCGGCGCTACGCCTCCGAGCGCCGGTTCAAGTATCTCGGCCTCGGCGCGGTGCTGCTGGCCTGCTTTTTCCTTGTCCTGCTGTTGTCGACCGTCGTCGGCAAGGGCCTGTCAGCCTTCACCTACCACTATGTGACACTCCCCCTGGACCTGACCGGCGAAGACATCAACACCGCCGATCCGCGCAAGTCCGATTTCGGCGCGATCATCCGCCGCGCCGTCGACGGCGCGCTGCCGTTCGCCGAGGGCCGGTCGCAGCGCCGCGCGGCCCGGGGCCTGTTGTCGGGAAGTTCCGATGTGCTGCTCTCGAGGGAGGCCGAAAGCGATCCCGGCTTCGTCGGCGAGCGCCGGGACGTCGCCCTTCCGGTCTCCGACACCGTCGACCTCTACCTCAAGGGGCTTGTCGTCAGCAGATCCGATGTGCCGGCGACCGGCGAACTGGTCCCGTCCGGCACCACCGGCGACATCGAGCTTGCGGGGGCGTTCGGGCCGGTCCTGCAACGCGAAAACAGTGGCGAAGCCTCCGGGTCTCTCGGGTCCGACGGCCCGTCCTACCTGGTCCATGTCGACGGCGGTGTCGTGAAGCTGACCGAGGTGAGTGCCGGCAACGCCAGCGGCACGGTGCTGGTCCCGCTCCGCGCCGCCGAACCGGCGGCCGAGGGCGGCTGGCGGATGGAGCGCATCGCGCTTCCGGAATCGTCGCGCAAGGTCAGCGACCGCGAAATCGCCTATATCGACTACCTGGAGGAGAACGGCCTTGTCGAACGGCGGTTCAACAGCCTGTTCTTCACCAGCGGCGCCAGCCGCGAGCCGGAGATGGCCGGCATCCTCGGCGCCGTGCTCGGCTCGTTCTTCACCATGCTGGTGACGCTGATGATGTCGTTCCCGCTCGGCGTGGCGGCGGCGATCTATCTCGAGGAGTTCGCCCCGCGCAATCGCTGGACGCACCTGATCGAGGTCAACATCAACAATCTCGCAGCCGTACCGTCGATCGTCTTCGGCCTGCTGGGCCTCGCCGTCTTCCTCAATTTCTTCGGCCTGCCGCGCTCCGCCCCGCTGGTCGGCGGCATGGTGCTGGCGCTGATGACGCTGCCGACGATCATCATTGCCTCCCGCGCCGCGCTGAAGGCGGTGCCGCCGTCGATCCGTGAAGCCGCGCTCGGCATCGGCGCATCGAAGATCCAGGCCGTGTTCCATCACGTGCTGCCGCTCGCCATGCCGGGTATCATGACCGGGACGATCATCGGCATGGCGCAGGCGCTGGGTGAGACCGCGCCGCTGCTGATGATCGGCATGGTCGCCTTCATCGTCGATATTCCGACCGGTTTTCTCGACCCGGCGACCGTACTGCCCGTGCAGATCTATATGTGGGCCGATTTTCCGGAACAGGCGTTCCAGCAGAAGACGGCAGCCGCCATCCTGGTGCTGCTCACCTTCCTGGTGGCGATGAACGCGCTGGCGGTGTTGATGAGGAAGCGCTTCGAGCGCCGTTGGTAGGATTGCCGGTTTTGAGTGACGAGCCGGCTCGTGAAGTGAGGGTCAGTCGATGAGCGAAGCAGAAGCCAGGATCGCCGAAGAGCAGCGGACCGACTTGCTGCCGCAGGACAGCGACACGCAGGCGGAGCCCGCGAAGGCGAAGGCTGGAGCAGCGCCGGCCGACGCGCCGGCGCCGGACGCCGACGGCGATCCGGTCAAGATGAGGACCCGCCAGGTCTCTGTGTTCTATGGCGAGAAGCAGGCGCTCTTCGATGTCGATCTCGATATCCGCGAACGCATGGTGACAGCGCTGATCGGTCCGTCCGGCTGCGGCAAGTCGACCTATCTGCGCTGTCTCAACCGGATGAACGACACGATCCCGATCGCCCGTGTCACCGGCCGGATCGAACTGGACGGACAGGACGTCTATGCGCCCGGCGTCGATGTCGTCGAGCTCAGGGCGCGCGTCGGCATGGTCTTTCAGAAGCCGAATCCGTTTCCCAAGTCGATATACGAAAACATCGCCTACGGTCCGCGCATCCACGGCCTGACCCGCAACAAGGGCGAGCTGGACGACATCGTCGCCTCGTCGCTGCAGCGGGCCGGCCTGTTCGAGGAGGTGAAGGACCGGCTGGATGAGCCCGGCACGGGCCTCTCCGGTGGTCAGCAGCAGCGCCTTTGCATCGCGCGCGCGATCGCCGTCTCGCCGGAGGTGATCCTGATGGACGAACCCTGCTCAGCGCTGGATCCGATCTCCACGCTGAAGATTGAGGAAACCATGCATGAGCTCAAGCGCAGCTACACAATCATCATCGTGACCCACAACATGCAGCAAGCGGTGCGCGTGGCCGACAAG
>DATHRP010000595.1:0-3694 GCA_035465195.1 Afifellaceae bacterium
CCTTGTAGGCCGCGCCATGGGCGCAATCGATGACGATCCTCAGACCATCGAAGCTCATCTCACGCGGCAGGGTGCGCTTGGCGAACTCGATATAGCGGTCGACCACGCCGTCGACACGCTTGGCGCGCCCCAGTTCGGAGGGGGACACGAGGTTCTTCGAAGGATCGGATTCGATCAGTTTCTCTATTTCCAGTTCGACGTCGTAGGACAACTTGAAGCCGTCCGGCCCGAATAGCTTGATGCCGTTGTCGTCGAACGGATTGTGCGAGGCGGAGATCATCACGCCGTAGTCGGCACGCATCGAACGGGTCAGCATCGCGACCGCCGGTGTCGGGATCGGGCCGAGCAGGAACACGTCGACGCCGACCGCGGTGAACCCGGCGACCAGAGCATTCTCTATCATGTATCCCGACAGCCGCGTATCCTTGCCGATGACGACCCGCTGGCGATGGCCGTTCCGGTAGTAGCGGCCGACGGCCATGCCGACCTTCAGCGCCACGTCGGGCGTCATGGGGAACTGGTTCGCAGTTCCGCGGATGCCATCTGTTCCGAAATATCGACGGGTCATGTCATATCCGTTCGCGTCGCCCGGCCTCGCCGGAAGCGGCGTATCTGCCCGCACCGCCTGACGCTCGTCCAAAGGCGGGCACTTAGCCGCAAACTGGTTCAAAAAGGATAACCAGAACCAACTATGTATAAGGCCCGGACATTGTCCGGGCCTCAATTATTGTGTCAATCCGTAACAGGGGATGCTTATCCCCAACTACACCGTCAGGTCGGCTGCGGCTCCATACCCGTGTCGCCCTTGCCGGACTTCTTGCGTGAGCCGGTGCTGGGCACGGCGGAGCCGGTCGGGGTCGACGAATCGTCGCTCGGATCCTCGCGCGACGGCCGCTTTCCATTCAGCAGATCCTTGATCTCCTGCCCGCTCAGCGTCTCGAATTCCAAAAGGCCCTGGGCGAGAGTCTCCAGATCGTCAGCCTTTTCCGTTAGGATGCGGCGGGCTGTCTGGTAACCTTCGTCGATCAAACGCTTGACCTCGGAATCGATGGTCCGCGCTGTTTCTTCAGAGATATTCTGCGTCCGCGCCACAGAATGGCCGAGGAACACTTCTTCCTGATTTTCGCCATAGGCAACGGTGCCGAGTTCCTTGGAGAAGCCCCACTGCGTCACCATCGCGCGGGCAACCTTCGTGACATAGGCGATGTCGCTCTGGGCGCCCGCCGTCACCTTGTCGTCACCGAAGATCAGTTCCTCGGCTACGCGACCGCCCATCGACATGGCAAGTTTCGACGTCAGTTGCTGATAGGAATGGCTGACCTGGTCGCGCTCCGGCAGTGACTGGACCATGCCAAGCGCCCTGCCGCGCGGGATGACCGTGGCCTTGTGGATCGGATCGCTCGCCGGTGTGTTGAGGGCGACCAGCGCATGGCCGGCCTCGTGATAGGCGGTAATCCGCTTTTCCTCTTCCGACATGACGAAGGTGCGGCGCTCCGCGCCCATCAGCACCTTGTCGCGCGCATCGTCGAACTCGGCCGCCGTCACCAGGCGCTTGCTGCGACGGGCGGCGAGCAGCGCCGCCTCGTTGACGAGGTTCATAAGGTCGGCGCCCGAGAAGCCCGGCGTGCCGCGGGCGACCACCTTGAGGTCGACGTCCGGCGCCAGAGGCACCTTGCGGACATGCACCTTGAGGATCTTTTCGCGGCCGATGATGTCAGGGTTGGGAACGGTGATCTGGCGGTCGAAGCGGCCCGGGCGCAGCAGCGCCGGGTCGAGCACGTCCGGACGGTTGGTCGCGGCTATCAGGATGATGCCTTCGTTGGCCTCAAAGCCGTCCATCTCGACCAGCAGCTGGTTGAGGGTCTGTTCGCGCTCGTCGTTACCGCCGCCTAGGCCGGCGCCACGATGACGGCCGACCGCGTCGATTTCGTCGACGAAGATGATGCACGGTGCATTCTTCTTCGCCTGCTCGAACATGTCGCGGACACGGCTCGCGCCGACACCGACGAACATTTCGACGAAATCGGAACCGGAGATGGTGAAGAACGGCACGCCCGCCTCGCCGGCAATGGCGCGCGCCAACAGCGTCTTGCCGGTGCCCGGAGGTCCGACCAGCAGAACGCCGCGCGGAATGCGGCCGCCAAGCCGCTGGAACTTCTGCGGATCGCGCAGGAACTCGACGATCTCTTCGAGATCTTCCTTGGCCTCGTCGACACCGGCGACATCCTCGAACGTCACGCGGCCATGTGCCTCCGTCAGCAACTTGGCCTTGGACTTGCCAAAGCCCATGGCGCGCCCGCCGGCGCCCTGCATCTGGCGCATGAAGAACACCCAGACACCGATCAGCAGCAGCATCGGGAACCAGTTGATGAGCACCTGGAAGAGCGACGGCTCTTCATTGTGGAGTTCGGCGTCGATATTGACCTTCTTGTCGAGAAGCATGTCGACATAATCGGCGTTTTCAGGCGCGATCGTCCGGAAACGGCTGCCGTCGGAATAGACGCCGATGATCTCCTGGCCGGAAATCTCCACGCTCTTCACCCGTCCGTCGTTCGTCGCCTCGACGAACTTGCTATAGGTGATTTCGCTCGACCGCGTCTGCACGGTGGGATTCTGGAACAGCCGAAACATGGCGACCAGCAGCAGCAGGATCACGATCCAGAGGGCGAAAGTCCGAAAATTCTGATTCATGTTGAACGGGTCCCCAAGCACCGGTCAGGCGCTGAATATCAGGCGATGGACATTATTACACTAAATAGGTTGTTGGTCCGTTGATGCCAAGCGTTCGTGGTAAATGTCCCGAATTTGAACACATTCGAGACTAATTGCGGGATCAGGCGATTTTCGGGCACTTCTAACATATCGCCGTCGTTCATGGCGCGACGCGATTGCTTCCAGGGTTAAAAAGCCGGTCCGCCACGATAGAATGGCAGGAAAACGCCGGCAGACCGACGCGGGTCGCCGCGCGGCTCAACATTTCCGGCAGGGCGACAACCGCATCGCCATCGAGGATGACGGGGATCGTCCGGATTTCAGCGGGATCGCCGTCGTCCGGGTCGACCTGATCGAACCGGCCCAGCGCACCGATTTCCAGATCATCCGCCAGGTCCTGCGGCAATTCAAGCTCGAAACGCCCGTCCCAGGTGATCTGGGTATCCGAAACGGCCTTGCACCGCGGCGGTCCGTTCCGGCCCCACTCCCGGACGACGGTTAGCCGGCCATTTCTGAGGTCGACGAGGCAATCGTTCAGGGTCCGGCGAAATCCCCCATCCTTGCCGACATTGTCGCGAATTGAAGTCAGAAGGCCCTCGATACGGTCCAGCCGCGGCGTATAGACGGTGCCGGCCACCGCCTGCAGCAAACGCGCAAGCGCGCGAAGGGCCGTTTCGTCCGGTGCGGTCAGGAGGAAGCCTGCATCGCCCCGCACGGCACCGAGCGCGTTGACGGAGACATTCTCCTTCAGCAGCGCTCCCGCATATTGATCGAGTGCGTCGGCGGCGCGGCGCATCCGGCGTGCCGTGTCGCCGATCCGTTCGACAGTGAGACCGTTGGCAGCCAGCTCCGGAAGCAGCGCGCGCCAACGGACGCGCGTGAATGCCGGGTCTTCATTCGACGGATCGTCGACGCAACTGAGGCCGCTTTCTGCGGCAATCCGATGAAGTGTCGCGCGTTCCACGCCCAGCAATGGACGCAA
>DATHRP010000596.1:0-2338 GCA_035465195.1 Afifellaceae bacterium
TTGCGCGGCTCGCGCGAGGTGTCGATGCGCCTTGCCTTGCCGTGCGGGGTGAGATCGCAGGAATAGATCTCGCCATCGTCGATGATGCAAATCTGGCCGGCAAGCGTGAAGACATCATAGGCGCGACCGACCTCGTAGAGCGAATCCTTCTTGGAAATACCGAGCTCCAGCGTGATCAGGTCGGAGATCTCGTCGCGGCGATCGGTCAGGATGTCGGCGGTGCGAAACAGGATCTGCTGGCGTTCGTAGCGGGTCAGCTTCGGCTTGTATACCGCTGCGATCCTGAACGCTTCACGCGCGTGCTCGGCCTTGCCGGCCGGCACCGTGCCGATCACCTCGTCGGTGAACGGATAGCGCACCTCGATGACATCGTCGCTGTCAACCTTGCGGCCGGCGAGCCGCATCGGCTCGTGCCTCACGGGCGTTGAGATATCGGCTTTGTTCATTGTCTTCTTTCCCGTGTGCGCGCTCAGATCGCGGCGGCCATCGCCGCGTAGTAGAAGGCGTCGAAATTACGCAGGTCCGGCCGCGACGGCAGGTCCGGAAGCTTGGCGTTGACGATAAACGGCACCGCCTGTTCTGTCAGCCCGCCGTGGGAGCGGAGCGGCTCGTCGAGAGCGGAGAGATCGTGCCGCGAGGCGCTGGTGCCGAGCACCTTGTTCTCTCCGGAGATCATGACCACGTCGCCGATCCGGTCGGCCGGCAGCTCGTAGCGATCGCAGGCCTCCTCGCGACCGAGCACTTCGATGACACCGAGCTGACCGGCGAGCCGTTCGATGATGTCGGCCCGGTCGGCGCCGGCCGGCAGATAGGCCGTGGCGAAGCTGCCGAGCGCGCCGTGGTGGACGACATAGGGGTCGGTGATCGGCAGGATCACCCGCGCCTCGTTCTTGCCGAGCCATTCGTCGAGCAGATCCTGAACATAGATCACGTCCGGCGTGCCGTCGGCCAGGTGCTTCGGTTTCATGCCGTGGTCGGCGGTGACGACGATCGCTGCGCCCATGGCGTCGAGCTGCGCCAGGTATTTGTCGAACATGGCGTAGAAAGCCATCGCCTCCTTCTGCTCCGGCGCGTATTTGTGCTGCACATAGTCGGTCGTCGTCAGGTACATGACGTCCGGCTTGAACGATGCGAGCAGGCGCACACCGGCGGCGAAGACGAACTCGCTGAGCTCCGCCGAATAGACCTCCGGCACCGGCCGGCCGAGCCATTTGGCGGCATTGTCGATGCCGCATTCTGCCATCGTCGTCTGGTCGGACTTCTCCGAGGAAAAGCAGATCGCGCGGCCCTCGTCGAAGCGCAGGCCGTGGCCGAGCAGCGTGCGCAACTTATCCTTGGCGGTGACGACGGCGACGCGCGCGCCCATGTCGTAGAAACCCTTGAAGACGGTCGGCGCGCGCAGGAAACGCGGGTCGTTCATCATCACTTCCTCGCCGGTCTCCGGATCGTAGAGGAAGTTGCCGCAGATGCCGTGCACGGCGGGCGGCCGGCCGGTGGCGATCGACAGGTTGTTCGGGTTGGTGAAGCTCGGAATGACGCTGTCGGCGAGCCGGCTCGTACCGCGCTCACGCACCGATTCCAGCGCCGGCATCAGGCCCGCATCGGTCGCCGCGTCGAGATAGGCCGGTTCGCAGCCGTCGAGGCAGATGACAATCGCCGGCCGCTTCGGCCAGGCATAGTGCCGTCCGTTGACGTCGACCTGGGTAGGCATGTCCATGAAATATCCTTTCTGAAAATCCGCTGCCGGGCTCAACCGGCCAGGACGGCGCGCTCGTCATAGGCCGCCTGCGGCGGCGCGGCGCTGGTCACGCCCATTTCTTCCAGCGCGACCTTCGCCGCGCTGACCACGCCGCGCATCACATCTTCATCCAACTGGCCGATGCAGCCGACGCGGAAACTGTCGACCACCGTCAGCTTGCCCGGATAGATGATGAACCCCTGCCGCTTCATGATGTCATAGAAGCGCTGGAACTCGAACTTCGGATCGGCCGGATTGAAGAAGGTGACGATGATCGGCGACAGCCAGCGGTCATGGAGCAGGGTCTCGAAGCCGAGCCCGCGCATGCCTTCGACCAGCACGTCGCGATTGTTCGTGTAGCGCGCCAGCCGGCCGGGCTGGCCGCCCTCCGCCTTGTGCAGTTCGATCGCCTGGAGGAATGCGGCGACTACATGGGTCGGCGGCGTGAAACGCCACTGGCCAGTGCGGTTCATGTAATCCCACTGGGCGTGGAGATCGAGGCTGAGCGAGTGGCTGTTGCTTTTCGCCGCCGCGAGCGCCGTCTTTTCGGCGATCACGAAGCCGAAGCCGGGCACACCCTCGATGCACTTGTTGGCCGAA
>DATHRP010000597.1:0-3929 GCA_035465195.1 Afifellaceae bacterium
GAGCATCTCGACACCGATGTCGAGGTCTTCGTTACCCGGCCGGATACGCCGCGGAACCATCTCCAGCCGATCGACCTGGCCACCTGCGAGCCGCTTAAGCTGGCGCTGCCCGGACCCACCAACGCCCGGCGGGCGAAGATCGACCAGTATCTCAGCACCTACGGCATCGCCGTGGAACGCATCATGGAACTCGACACCATGATGGCGACGCTCGACCTGGTGGCGCGGAGCGACTGGGCGACGATCCTCCCCGGCTGTCTGTGCCTGCCGGATATCGATCGGCCGAACCGGAAGCTCCATCCGATCGTCAATCCGCCGCTCTCCGTCGACTATGTGCTGATCGAGCCGGTGTCGAAGGCGAAGTCGCCGGCCGCGCAACTGTTCTGCAACGAGATCACCGATCAGATCCGCGAGACCTGCGCGTTCTGCCGGGACAATCTCGGTGCGTCCGGCCGGTCGCCCGCGCTGAAGCTGGCCTGATGGCCCGGGCGGGAGAAGATTGGGGGTTGTCAATCGGGCGGGATTTCGCCGAAAACAGACTGCGGGAGTACGGTAGGACCGTCTGACAGCTCGCCGGGCCGGACGGAAGCGGATTCAGCATGGAAACACTCAGCCTCAACGTCAACGGACGCGATCATCAGGTCACCGTTGATCCCTCGACGCCGCTCCTGTTCGTGCTGCGCAACCATCTCGGACTGACCGGCGTGAAGCTCGGCTGCGGGCTTGAGCAGTGCGGGGCGTGCGCCGTGCTGGTCGACGGCGTGTCGACCCTGTGCTGTTCGACGCCGGTGGCCGAATATGCCGGGCGTGAGATCGTCACCGTCGAGGGCCTTGCCGCCGACGGGGGCAGCGTGGTGCAGCGCGCCTTCGCGGATCTCGGCGCCGCGCAGTGCGGATATTGCACGCCGGGCCTGGTGGTCGCCGTCACGGCCCTGCTGCAGCGATCGCCGAAGCCGGACAAGGCCGAGGTCGTCGAGGCGCTTACGCCGCACCTCTGCCGCTGCGGCTCGCATGCGCGCGTGCTCGGCGCCGTCGACCGGCTGATCGGCGGAGCCTGAGCGATGGCCGCGAATCCGAGCCTCAACAACAGCCCGAACGTTGACGACTGGCTCGCCGTCGACGGCGACGGGCGCATCCATATGCGGTCCGGAAAGGTCGATATCGGCCAGCGGATCTCGCGCTCGCTCACCATCATCGTCGCCGAAGAGCTCGACATGGACCCGGAGGACGTCGTCATCGAGCCGCGGGTGACCGGCGAAAGCCCGAACGAGGGCATGACGGCCGGCAGCAATTCCATCGAGCAGTCCGGAAACGCGCTGCGGCTTGCCGCCGCGACCGCCCGGCATCACCTGCTGGCGCTGGCCGCGGAGCGTCTCAGAACCGACGCATCTGCGTTGCAACTTGACCACGGGTTGGTGCGCGAGGCGAAGACCAACCGCACCGTCAGCCTGAAGGATCTCGCCGGCGGCACGCCGTTCGGCATTCCGGTCGATCCGGACGCCGCGGTGAAATTGCCGGAAAGCTACCGGCTGATCGGCAGGGCAGCTACAGGCGGCGAGGCGCTCGAGCGGGCGACAGGGCAGACGCTCTTCGTGCAGGACATGGCGATGGACGGCATGCGGCATGCGCGGGTCGTCCGTCCGCCGCATGCGAAGGCGCGGCTCGTCGAACTGGACGATGCGGTCATGCAGCGGCTTGCTGAGCGGGACATGGCGGTCGTTGTCGACGGCAGCTTCGTTGCCGTCGCCGGGGACGACGAATATGCCGTCATCAGGGCCCGCGACCAGCTTTCGAATACGGCGACATGGGATACCGGCGCCGGGCTCGACACCACGGATGTCTTCGAGCAGCTCACGTCGAACGATCGGGCGAGCTTCCCGGTCGTCGAAGGTACCGCCGTCGACGAGCCGGTTCCGGCTCCACTCGAGCCGCCCGATGCGGCGGCCACGACGCTTTCGGCGCGCTACGAGCGGCCCTACCAGATGCACGGCTCCATCGGCCCGTCGGCGGCGCTGGCGATCGCCGGGGAGAACCGCATCGAAGTGTGGACCCACAGCCAGGGCATCTATCCGCTGCGCAACACCATCGCCGACATCTTCTCGATGGATGCGGACAATGTCGTCGTTCACCATGCTCTCGGCGCAGGGTGCTATGGCCACAACGGCGCCGACGATGCCGCCTTCGAGGCGGTGCTGGTGGCGCGCGCCATGCCTGGCCGGCCGGTCCTGCTCAAGTGGAGCCGCGACGACGAGCACGCCTGGGAGCCCTATGCGCCGGCGATGGTGAGCGAGCTGTCGGCCAGCCTGGACGCCGACGGCAGGGTGGTGCAGTGGACCGGGGCAAGCTACAGCGACGCTCACAGCCGGCGGCCGCGCCCTGGCGCGAACAGGGGCGGGTCGGCGAGCTTCGTCGCCAGCGTGCTGCGCGAAGGCGGCATCGAGCCGGGACCTGCGGCGCCGAGCCTGATCCGCCACGGCGGCCTGCACCGCAATCTCGATCCGCTCTACGCCTTTCCGGAGCGCCGGCTGGTCAAGAACCTGGTCCGCGACCTGCCGCTCAGGACATCGGCCATGCGCGCGCTCGGCGCCGTCTGCAACGTCTTCGCGATCGAGAGCTTTATGGACGAGCTGGCCGGTGCTGCCGGCGCCGATCCGGTCCGCTTCCGGCTCGACCATCTGGGTGACGAACGGGCGCGCGCGGTGATCGAGGCGGCGGCCGCGGGGCTCGGCTGGCGAAAATCGGACCGGACCGGCGGGCGGGGGCAGGGCATCGCCTTCGCCCAGTACAAGAACGCACAGACCTATGCGGCGGTGGCCGTCGAGCTCGAGGTCGACGATGCGGCGGCGGTCCGTCTCAGGCGGATGGTCATTGCCGCCGACGCCGGCGAGGTGATCGACCCCGATGGCGCGGTCGCGCAACTGGAAGGCGGGGCGATCCAGGCCGCAAGCTGGGCGCTCCACGAACAGGTCACCTACGACCTGGAAGGGATCACCAGCCGCGACTGGGAAACCTATCCGATCCTCCGGTTCGACAATGTGCCGGAGATCGAGACGAAACTGATCGACCGGCCCGGCGTCAAATCGCTCGGCGCCGGCGAGGCGACCAGCGGTCCCACGGTTGCGGCGATCGCCAACGCCATCGACGACGCGGTCGGCATCCGGGTCCGCCGCATGCCGTTTAACGCCGACAACATCATGGCCGCGGCGATCGCCGACGACGACTGACGGATTGAGAGACGGAAGACGCCGGCGGCGGTGCCGTGGGCCCAACAGAGCGGAGACGGGATTTGCTTTACAAATGCAGCCACGGACCGGCGGGTGACCATGCCCTGAGGCCGACAGCGTCGAACGGATCGAAGACGCTGACGGTCGACATCCACTGTCACTGCCAGAACTATCCGGTGACCGATATGATGAAGGCGGAAGCCGAACGGACCGGGCACGTGGCGCTTGCCTTCGGCAATCCGCTGACCAAGGAGGTCAATCAGCAGCAGCTCGTCGACATCCGGCCGAAGATGCAGTCGCTCGACGAGCGGATCGCCGACATGGACCGGATGGGTGTCGACATTCAGGCGATCTCGGTGCCGCCCTACCAGTTCTACTACTGGGCCGAACCGGAACTTGCGCGCGAAGCGACGCGGCAGCTCAACGACAGCCTTGCCGGGAACGTCTCGAAGCATCCCGACCGCCTCGTCGGGCTCGGCACCCTGCCGATGCAGAACACCGAACTCGCCGTCGCCGAACTGGAGCGTTGCATCAAGGATCTCGGCATGCGCGGCGTGGAGATTTCCACCCGCGTCAACGACGAAGAGCTCTCGGCGGAACGGCTTCGCCCGTTCTTCCAGAAGGTGGAGGAGCTCGACTGCGTGATCTTCATCCACCCGGAAGGCTTCAGCCAGGGCGACCGGTTCCGCCAGCACTATTTCATCA